>NZ_JBVHMF010000014.1:0-193025 GCF_055558595.1 Streptomyces sp. NPDC025721
CCCGCGGAGCGGGTTAAAAGCTGCTGCGCAGCTTTTGAACGGGACGCCCCGCTTCGCGGGGCTCAAACTGGCGCGCTTCGCTTGCCAGTTGAAACCCCATCACTTCGTGATGGGTCACCCGGCTTGCCGGGTGTGGAGACGGGGCGCTTCGCTTCCCGTCTCGGGCTCTCCGGCTTCGCCTCTCGAGCCCTTGGAGCCCGCTCCGCGGGCTTGGCAGGCTACGGGTCGGCTCGGTGGTGTGCTTCCTTCGTGTAAAAGTTCCGCAGTTTCCGGGTTTTCTCCGCGTGCCTCCCCCGGTACGAAACCTGCCAGGTACGGGGAAGGGTAGGGGGCGGTCGGTGCCCTCCGTGAAGCGGGTGTGCCGGGGGCCGCGGCATGTGGGAGCGGTCGGATATCTGTAGCCGGCGCCGTGACAATTGCTCAGCTCTGCGACTTCGATAGTGGGCCGAGGGTGGTGGGTACACTGGGCCGTGTCGGTCCGCGCTATCAGGCTTGCGGTGCGGACGCAGGCCGTCCGTCTAGGTGGCTCAGCTCGGCGGGATGCCGAGTCCGACCGTAGGTCTCAAAATCGTTCGAACCGCGCGGTTAGACATTCGGGGCACATCCCTGTGTCCGTGTCCGCCGTGAAGGTGCCGCATCCGCCCTCGCAGGTGACCAGGTTGCTGAATGCTTCTCCGCAGGCGAAGCACAGGAACGTCGGATCGTCTTTGGCGCCGGCGAGCATGGTGCCCGGTACCAGGGCGACGTCATCGCATTCGGGGCAGTTGCGAACAGGCGGCCATCCGCCGTCTTTGACTTGCTCGTACTCGGACAGATTGAGGACTCCCCAGGCGTAGTCTCCGGCAGCCGCCCCGGGGTCCGCCCAGTTGGCACGGCAGTACCGGCATGCCACTGTGCGGTTGTCTTCGTCGACGGTCATCGCGTCCTGGCCGCAGATGGGGCATTCAACCGCCCGTCCGGCTGCCGCGGCCAGCTCGGTTCGGATCCTGGCCATTCGGGTATCGATCAGTACCTGCACGCTGTTGAGTCTGCCGCGTACGTGGCCCATCTGCTGGTCGACGTGTTCGGTGTCCTCCGGGTCCAGGTAGTCGCGGAGGTGGTCGCGGATGAAGTCGAGCAGGAAGTCGAGTACTTTCGCTGCGCTGGCCTGGACTGCCGCCTGGGATCCTGACATCCCGAGGTGCTGAAGGCGGTTGCGGTTGTTGGCCAGTCGATTGATCGCCCGTACCGTCCGGCCCGGAAGCACAATGTCCAGCTCGGTCTTCAGCAGCTGTACGGCAGGGCGCAGGTTGATACTACGAAAGTCTCCGCGCCGAAAGGCCGTCTCGTCGCAGATCGCCCCGGTCTTCTCGTCTGGGAGGACTACCAGCCGCCAGTCGTGCTGGATCAGGGGCCACTTCAGCAGTACCTCGGCGGCAGCCTGGAGGTGAAGCACGGCGTATTTCGTGTCTCGCGCTTGGACTGGCGGTGTCAGCGACTCCATAACACTGACCAGGTAGTCCATCCCGTTGCGGATCACGGGGAAGTGAAAGTCCTGTTCCTGCGTCATCGCCCATTCCTCTCAGACCCGTGCCAGCGCTGATGTCGGACTGCCGTCCGACCCTGACATCGGTTCGTCGAGTACACAAACACGTTCTCGTCCGCGGTGCGGTTGTTGGGCTGTCGCTGTCGCCGTGGGGTCGTAGCTGTTGGGAGGGCAGTTGGTGTTGTCTCTGCCGTGTCTTGGGGTCGCCAGCCCAGTGTTGGCAGCGCGGGTGCCACCGGTTGGCGGGGGTTCTTTTCTGCGGCCGCTCTCCGCCACAGTGCCTGGCTGCCCGGATGCGACGGCGTTTCAGCTATGTCCGGACGGCGAGCGGAGCGGTGTCGTCGGTCCAGTCGCCGTCGAACAGTTCGGCCACCAGGGCGCGGTCGGCTTCGGGGAGTTGGCCGTTGCGGTGTTTGGTGCGGGCTTTGGCGAGCCACGGGCCGATCCTGACGGTCCGGCCGTCGACGACGATCTCTTCGCGGGCGGTGGGGGCGCGGCCTTCCCTGTGGAGGAACAGCTCCAGGATCTGGACGGTCTGGGCGAAGCTGCGGCGTTCGGAGCGCTGGGGCAGGGGGTGGGTGTCGGGGGTGATGCCGATGGCGGTCAGAAGGTTCTGCTGGCCTACTTCGAGGGTGGTGAAGGTGGTGAGCTGGCGGTGGATCCATGGTCCGATCTTGGTGGTGCCGATGTGGCTGTCGCCGGTGAGGGCGGCTGGGTCATTTCCTGCTGCGAGGTGGTTGCGCAGGAGGTGGTATTTGCGGTGCCAGTCCGGGCCGTAGGGCAGGCGCCAGCCCGGGTCGAGGGCTGCGAGGTCGGCTGTGCGGGCAGGGCCGAGGTCGCCGCGGGCAGCCAGGGAGCGCTGTTCGGCGAGGAACGCTCCGCCGGGGGCGGTGGCGGGGATCGCCAGGTGGCCGTGTTCGTGGTGGTAGTCGGCGACGAGGGTGAGGTTGGCGCGCCAGGATGCCTGGTGTTTGTCCCAGATCATGCCGAGCGCGTCGAGTTCGGCTCTCCAGTCGGCGTCGAGGCGGCCTGCGGTGCGGGCGTCGCGCATGCCGGTGATGAACGTGCCCAGGTTGTAACCGGTGGGGTCGGTGTAGTCGGCGGGGACGTCGAGGTGGCCGCGCTGGTCGTGGAAGGCCTGGGCGGCGGCGAGTCCTTCTCGGCGGGGGCGGGAGGTGGCGTCGCGGGGGTCGAAGGTGGCCAGGTCCATCGCGCGGGCGATGCGCTCTGGGTGGACGGTGAAGTCGAAGTGCCAGCGGTGCTGGATGAGTTGGCTGGTTTCTGGCGGGAGGCGGTTGGCCTTGTCGGGGAGGCGTTCGGCGATGCGGTGGTCGTGGCTGGCCAGTGCCGTGGTGATCGCCCACACCGGCTCGTAGGCAGTGCCCAGGATGTCGGCCGGGTCGGCGCCGGGCGGGATGTAGACGGGGATGATCAGGCTCGCGGTCTTCCCGCTGACGTCGATCCGCAGGGCGCGGCCGAGGGCCTGCACGCAGCGGCGGACGCTGCGGGTGGGGTCGGCGAACACGATCGCGTCGACGGAGGGGATGTCGATGCCTTCGGCGATCAGCTTGGCGTTCGCCAGGATCGCGCACGGTGCTTCGGCGAAGTCTTTGAAGATGTTGGCGCGCTGCTGCGGGGTGTGCTCCCCGTGGACGAAGAAGAGTTGCGAGTCCGGATCGGGGCAGAACTCCGGTGCGGTGCGCCGCAGTTGGCGCAGGGTGTGGCCGAGTCCGCGGGCGAAGCGTTTGGCGTCTTCGACGAGGTTGAAGTACACCAGGACGCGGCGCAGCCCGTGCTCGACCATGGCTTTGAGTACGGCCAGGTGCAGGGCGGTGGTGCGCAGTGCATTGTCGGCAGCGGGAGCGCTGTCGCTGGCTGCGTCTGTGTCGCCGGGGACGGGCAGGTTCAGGCGGGCGCGGAGTTCGGCGTCGGTGAGGGTGGGTACCACGATCCGGTAGTCCGCGGCCCTCCCGTCCGCGATCGCCTGGGCCAGCGGGTACTCGAAGACCTTCTTCCCGTAGACGGCCTCGTTGTCCATGCTGTTCGCTGCCGCGTCGACATCTTGTCCGGCGGGGGGCCAAAGGTGGGGGCGGGTGACGTTCGCTGACTCTGACAGGTCCGGTGCGGCGAAGATCCGCGGCGTTGCCGTCATGTACAGGCGGCGGTCCGCCTTGATGCGCCTGGCGTCGTTGATGACCGCCCACTTCTTGTCCGGCCGCCCCGCGATCCGGTGTGCCTCGTCCATGACCGCCAGGTCGAACGGCGGTACCTGGAAGCGGGAGTGCTTGGTCTGCTCGACCTTGTCCAGCGAGTCGTAGGTGCAGATCACCGTCAGCGCCGGGATCTGGTCGTGCCTGTCCCCCACCACCGCCATCAGTCCGGCCAGTGTGCGGAAGTCGCCGGTCGACCCCACCGCAGCTGCTGCCAGCGCGTCATGGCCGGAGGCGTTCATCGATGACACGATCAGCATGTGCTCGGTGTGTCCGTCGGCTCGCCACGCCAGTGCGGTCTGCGCGGCCAGGTCGAGGGTGGGCACCACGAACAGCACCAGTTTCGCGTCCAGCGCGTCGGCGATCCGGATCGCCATCAGTGTCTTGCCCGTACCTGTCGCTGACACCAGCAGGGCCCGTGTTCCGGGGCGGTGCAGATGACGCGCCGCCTTGTGCACGCCCTCGGCCTGGCGCCGGAACAACCCCACTCGTTCGGCAGGGCCGGGCTGGTTGGTGGTGGGGGGTGCGGGGCGGGCCGAGGTGCTCATAGACACATGATCCCTGTGGGGCGTTCCCTTGGGTGGTCAGGTTGCTGTGCTTTTGCGCCAGTCGCTTTCTGGTCCGGGGAGGCGGCAGTCGAGGACGAAGGCGTCGACCGGCAGCAGCAACCGGTCCTTGAGCCGGGCCGCCTGGGATTTCTGGGTGTCGGTGATGTTCTGGAGGCTGTGGCCGGTTGCAGGGCAGTCGCGTCGCTGGTGGTTCCAGCGCGTGCAGTCGAAGTAGCCGACCAGGAGGAGGCCGGCTGTCCGGGGCTGGGTGAGGTAGGCGGCGAGCTGGCGTGGGATGGCGTGCTTCAGTTCGTCGTTCCAGCAGCCTTTGCATTCGATGATCAAGCGCAGGGCAGGCTGGTCGCTGCCGTCACAGGCGGGGGCGTCGATGTGGATGTCGGTGCGTTGCCCGGGCAGGCCTGAGCGCCTGATCTCCACTTCGCGGTTGATGATGATGCCGCGGGTGCCGATGTCGCGGCGTAGGAAGGCCGTGACGGCGTCGCACAGATCGTCTTCCCAGCACGGCCAGCACTTGGTGGTTGCGGTGAAACGGTCGGTGTCCCTGTTCCACAGGTTGACGGCGGTTCCGTTGTCGCCCTGGACGTCGTGCTGCAGGGCCTGGAGAGATTCCAGGACGACCTCGAGCAGTTGGTGTTCGTCGCGGACCAGGCGGAGCCTGTGGTTGTCGGCCAGGGCGATGAACTCCTTGGCCGCAACGGGGGTGGCCAGGGATGCGGCGGCGATGCGGCCGGTGAGGCGTGCGAGCCTGCGCAGGGCGGGCACGTCGCTGTAGCTGGCGGCGAGGTCGTCCAGGGCAGTGGCGGCCTGGGCGGATTCCTTCCTGGCGATGAGTTCGGGCAGAGCCTGGATGAGTTCGGAGACCCGGTCGTCGCCTCCGACGAAGCCCGTACGCCACGGTCGGTTGCGCAGCGGGGCGAGAGCGTCCTGTTCGCAGATGAGCCGGTAGAGGCCGGCCAGGTCGTCTTCTGGCAGTTGGCCGAGTGCCGGCGGCCATCCGTATGCGGCCTGCGGGTTCTGGGCGGTTGTGTGGAGGAAGTCGGTGAGAAGGACGGGATCGGTGAGGCGGCTGCTGATGTCCGGCCAGAACACCGTGAGGTTCCTGTTGTGCAGGAGGGTCTGGCAGGCCAGCGTCCAGCGCAGTCTGGCGGGGGTACCAGGTTCATGATCGGCGGGATCCTCGCGGACGGCCGCCGCCAGCTGGTCGGTGGCGTCATGGTCGCCTGCGGTGGACAGTTCGGCCAGGACGGCATGCCAGCGTTCCGGGTCGCCATGCGTTTTTTCGGCCCAGGACCGCAATGCCGGTCGGCAGTGGGGGAAGAGGGCGAGGGAGCGCGCGATAGTGCGGACGGTGTGTTCGGTGACGTCGTCCAGGAGCGTCGGCAGGAGTTTCCGGATCCGGTCCTGGGCAGTCTGCGGGCACCGCCGGAGGAGGTCGCGCTTCAGGTCCTGCGATGCCTGGTCATGGGTGTGGAGGGTTGACAGGGCCAGGGCCCAGCCGCCCCACCTGTCTGGATCGTGGGAGATCTGCGAGGGATCGCCGGCGACGGCGAAGGCGGCGAGCTCGGGGACCCGCCAGACGTCCGCCCCGTCTGCCACGAGATCGTCGGCGGTCGCCACAGGGGTAGTGCGCAGTGTGTGCAGAGCAGCCTCGGTGAGAAGACGGCCGAGGTCGCTGTCTGGGTCGGGGCGGGAGGGCGCCGTGGCCGCCAGGGTGAGCAGCGGCTCGAAGGGGCGGGGCTGGGTGCCGTCCGGCGTGCGCTGCATCTGGTTCAGCACCCTGGCCCACGCCGCGCGGGCCAGGGTGCTGTCAGCGGTGCGTGCGGTGTGCAGGGCGTCGCGCAGGGCTGACTCGTCGTAGGTGTGGCGCCGGCGTCGGTGTTCGCGTTCTTCCTCCGTGCGCCTGTGCCTGGGGGGTTCGGCTGGTGGCGCGTCCCACCAGGCGGTGAGCTCGGCAAGGGAGGGGTGTGCGGCCCGGGCGGTATCTGCCCGCTGTCGTTGCAGGGCGTCTTTCGGAGGTCCGAACCGCACCGCCGTGCGGACCGTTTGCGGGGGAAATCCTTCCAGCAGGTCCCAGTGCCCCATCCAGTACAGGACGTCGTCCGCGGGCAGGAGTCCTGCCCCGAAGATTCCGAGCAGGATGAACCATTGCCCGGGTCCGGCGGTGGCGAGCAGGTGCAGGGTCAGGCGGCGCCTGGTGCACACGGCCGACGCGAGGGTGGTGTCCAGCGCCCTGAGGTGGTCTTGGAGCCGGTGGTGGTAGAGGTCGTCCTCGCACGCGGCCATGCCGAGGAAAGCATCGCCGAGCAGTGGCAGGATCTCGGCTGCGGGAATGGAGGCGTCTTCGGCCAGGGTGACAGCGCGGGTCAGGACACCCAGGGCCAGGGCGCGGCTGGCCTTGGTGTCGGGATCGCCCACGACCGTGCCGGCCCACGTCACCGCTTCCCTGATCGTGGCTGTGTCCAGGCCCTCGGGAAGGGCCTGGCGGTGCAGGTAGGCGCCTCCGATGTGTGCCGGATCGCGGAACAGGGCCAGGTGCTCTGTCACGCTCAGATGTGCCGGATAGAGGTGTTCGAGGGCTGCCGCAACCACTTCCGGGGAGGGGGCCTCGGCCAGTTGCCGGAGGCGGAGCAGTTGCGGTGCGTCGGGGGCGGTGACGGTCTCGACAGCGGCTCGGCGTATTTCGCCTGGCAGGTCTTCCGCGGCCTCGGCCACGTCGAGGAGGGCGTCGTTGAGCTGGTCGAGGCGGCAGGCCTGGGCGATGCTCACCGCGGCGTGCACCAGATGGGGTGCGGTGGCCGGCGTCAGGTACGGACGAAGCTGGTCCGGCAGAGCGGGATGGTCCAGGCGGTGCAACGGAGTGGGGTCGAGTCGCAGGGTGTCGTCCTGCGCCAGCAGGGCGAGCAGGGCTGCGGTGGCCCGGGCTCGGTCCGAGGAGCGGCGCGCGGACAAGTCGGCCTGGGGCAGCACCAGCGGATCATCGCGCAGGAGGTCCTCGAAGACGGTGTCGTCGTCCGCGGCCAGCCAGGCCGCGACTTCCTGATGTGCTTCCAGGACGTGCCGGCTCTTCCCGCTGCCGATCCACAGCAGCTCGCGCAGAGCCGGCGGGGCCAGCGTCCGGGCCCGCAGGAAGAGTGCGGCCAGGTACTCCTGGTAGCTGCGGTGGGCGAACGTCCACCGCAACTCCCCCACCGGGACGAGCAGCCCGGACTCGGTGATCTGCCGCAGTTCGCTGGTCGTGCACGCGACGGTGCCACCCAAAGGCCCGGGCTCGGCGCCGACCAGCGACGACAGGTGCAGGTCGCCGGCCGGTGCCCCGGAACGGTCCATCTGGTCGGACAACACGGTGTAAGGGCCGAAGTGCAGCACTGCCGCAACGCGCGAGGCGACCGTGAGCAGGTGCTCCGGTGCCGCCTGGGCATGCAGCTGCTGCGCCGAGTTGGGACGGCGTGTCTCCGCGCACAGGTACAGGCACGCATCACGATAGGCCTGGCCGACCGTCTGCGGCAGCGCGCCGGTGTCGGTGTAGCCGCGCAGGAGTTGCCGCAGGGTGATCGGGCTGGTTGCCAGCGCGATGAGCCCGCGGTGTCGCAGGGCGGTGGTGAACTCCTCAGTGTCGGTCACGCCCATCGCCTCGGCGGCTATCACCACGTCTTCACGGCTGAGCGGGGCAAGGCTCATGACCGCTGTCTGGTCGTCTGGCCAAAGGCGGCGCAGCGCGTCCTCTAGACGTGCCGGCCAGCGGGCGGTGCGACAGGAGATCCGCAGCCGCAGATCCGCACGCTCGGCAGCACCGAGTCCCTCCAGGTGAGTGGCCAACTTCAGGTCCAGCGCCAGGTACTCGTTGAGCCCCTCGTCCAAGCCGTCCAGCAGGACATGCCAGGAGCCCTGGGTTCCAGGCGGGCGCAGGAAGGCCCGACCGAACTGCCTGTCCGCTTCACCGGCATCTGTGCAGGCCCCCAGATCGACCCGGGAAGCACAGGCACCGTCGTGGGCAAGCGCCGCCTGTTCCTGCTTCAGGGCCACGGATTTGCCCAGCCCCCGCTCACCGTGCAGGACCAGAACTGGAACGTGCCGCTGGTCTGCCAGCGTGCCGACCACAGGACGACCCCGGCGTTCAATCGGCAGCGGCCACCCGTAGCGGTTCAGACCGGGCATCTCCCCGACCGGGATCACCCGGCGCCGCCACGAAAACTCCGTCCACCCCGTCATACGCCCGCCCCCTGCACCTCATTGCCATCGAGCCGCCAGCCGCGGCCCCGCGCACGTGCTGCTTCGGCGATCCGACACCCACAGAGAGCCGTTCCGCAACTCGGGCACGGTGCCGTCGGGTTGTCACCGCGGCGGCGAGAACACAACAGCAAGGGAGCCCTGTTCCAGGCGGTCGTCGTGGTGCGGAACGCCGCCCGCTCTCTTCTGGCGTGGCCGCGCTGCCCGCACACGACGGGCCGGGCGGGCGCGCTGGCGGCGCTTGACGTACCCCTCGACGTGACCACCGCAGATCCGGCAGCCCCCTTCCCCGAGGTGGCCATCACCCCGCGGCGCGTCATCTGCCACACTCCGGTCGGGTGGGTGGCCAGAATCCGCGGGACGAACAAGAGGTAGGTCTACGCCCGCACTTTCCTCCGCCGTACCGGCGAGCCGTACGGGTGGCCCCTTGCCGGTAACGGGCTGTACGAGTGCAGGGAGATCGGGCCGCACGGTAAGTTCTCCTGGTTCTTCGTGGTCAAGGGGGCGTTCCGCAAGAAGGTGCAGTTCGTGACCCTGGAGGAGGCCGCGCGGATGGCCGGGCGGATGGGACCGCAGCCCTAGGAGGGGTGCCGTTGTGGCGAGCGTTGACCAGACCCTGGCCGATCTCATCCGCAGCTTCCCCTGCGCATATCCCGATCGCACCCAGGCGCTCCATCAGGTCCTGGTGGTGCTCGGCGCCGGGTACGAGTGGCGGGACGGCGAGGTCGTCCAGCGATTCGGCTCGGACGGGAGCAACTGCCTGAGCGTGCACGGCACGTTCACCGCCTCCGCAGAGGAGACAGGACGCATGCGTGAACCCGGGGAGGAGATTCTCCGGGAGGGCTGCGACGGGACCTGCCCCGCCGAACACCTCCGCAAGCTTGCCCTGGAGCTGGCCCGCACTCCTGGGCCGCTGCGCCAGGACCCCTATCCGGCCAGCTCTCTCGCGCCGCTGTTCAATGTCCCGGCGGATGCCACTGCGGACTGGGTGGAGGCCGCCCGGGAGATCGCCGAAGCCGTCGTCCCGCTCTGGGCCAACCCGTCCGCGTACGAGCTGGCCATCGCGTTCTCCTACACCCCTGAACAACGGGCGTACGCTCACAGCGAGCAGGCGAAGGCGCTCGCCATGCTTGAACAGCGCTTCGGTCCCGAGTTGCTCGCCGACGGTGCGTGCTGATGCCGATTCCACTGCGAGGGCATGGCCTGTACGGGCGCTACTTCCGGAGGCGACGTTGTCCGCGTCACGCCCGGCCGCAGTGAGCGTGGCCCGGGTCCAGCTACCAACAAAGGCCGGAGCAGCCGAAGATGACGAACGGCGGAGGCCGTCGGTGCTGTTCAGCGCCCTGTCCGAGAGGGGACAGCGGTCCGCGGGTTGCGCCCGTGCGCCACATCCAGGCTCTCTGACCTGCGGATGATGTCCAACCGGGTATGACGGCCGCGAAAGGGCAAGGGAGGGGCACAAGTCGCCTTTCCCCGCGACGAAAGGGGTCACCCATGGGTCACTTCGACTGCGGATGGTGCGGTCACCCGGGCGGCGTGCACGGGCAGGCGCTCGCGCCGGGCACCACCGGGGCGAAGCGGTGCGAGCACTGCCAGCGGTGCGAGGCGGAGCGCCGGGCGGAGGCCGAGCGCGCCGAGTAGCTGGACCTGACGAAGCCCTCGCCGGGCGGGAGCCGGGCGGGGGCTTCGCCTTCGGCGCGTGCAGGTTGTCGCACGCGAGGACAGGGGGTGCGGTTCAGCGGGGGGCTGTCGCCCGTACGAGCAGGGTGCCGATGTGTCCAGGCTCCGGGGCCTCCAGGACCCGCGCCTCAGCCGCGGCGAAGCCGGCCCGGGTCAACAGGCGCTCCCAGACGGCCGACCGGTAGCTGTACCGGTAGGTGAACATCGCCTTCCCGGCGAAGCCGCCCTTGTACATGCCCTGGGGACCGTAGGCGCCGGGGATGGCGGGCGGCTGGGAGAAGACGAATACCCCACCAGGGTTGAGGCGCTGCCGCACGAGCGGGAAGAGCTTGGACGGGTCGGCGAACCATGCGGCGCCGAAGATCGAGTACACCGCGTCGTAGGTCTCGGTGGCACTGCGGAGGTGGTCCAGCACTTCGGAGCAGTGGAACTGTGCGCCCGTGTGTCCCCACCGTTCGGCCGTCTTCGCGACCATGACCGGGGACATGTCGACGCCGGCGGCTTTGGTGCCGCGCTGTGCCAGGTGGGCGAGCGCCCGGCCGGTGCCGCAGCCGATCTCCAGCACGCTTTCCGGGTCGCCGAGCAGCTCGGGGCCGGGGCCGTGTCCGGCGTACTGCGTCCAGTGGAAGATCGGCTCGGCGTCGTCCTTGAACGCGCTGTGGGCGTAGGCATCCCACAGTTCGGTCTCTGCGGCGATGTCGTGCTGGGCGGGCATCTGGTGTCCTCTGCTGGGCGGGGAAGGTGGGCCCCGCCCCATGATGCCCGGGGGCACGGACGAGGCGGGGCACAGCGGCTGGGATCAGTGGCTGTCGGGGACCTTGTTGTCGCACGGGGAGCATTCGGCGCCGTCGGTCGCCCACAACTCCTCGTCGACCTGGAACCCGATGGAGGCCAGGAAGTCGGCGGTGCGCAGGCACAGGCCGTCGCTGCGGCGCTGGATGAACGGGGCGTGGTGCTTGTACCGGCCGCCGTTGTAGCGGTCACAGATGGCGAACCAGACGGGCGTGTCGAGGATGAGCTGGTGGACGCCGATGTCGACGAGCTTGCCGACGCCCAGGTGCACGTCGGGGTGCTCGATCGAGGCGATGGTGTACATGACGGCGTTACCGAGGATCCGTTCGGCCATGTCGCGGACCATGGTGTTGTCGCGCAGCAGCAGCGCGACCTCACGGTCCCAGAGGGCCATCCCGCTGTCCATCACGTTGAGGGTCAGGTGGTGGATGTGCGGCTGGACGGCGTTGAGCAGTTCCTTCGGGTCGCGGATGCGGGATCCAGCGGGTGTGTTGGGCAGGGTTCGTGGGTCGCGGGTGGGGACTGCTGTGGTCATCGTGCGGTCCTCCTGCTCGGTGAAGGGTTCGGTGTGCTCTTGGGTATGGCGAGCGCGGGGACAGGCGTGCACGACCATCCGCACGTCGCGTCCCGTTGTGCGGGACCACCCGGCGGATACGGCCGGTCGCCTGCCGACAAGGCCCTTTGTGCCCGGGCGGACGTCGGCCTGGCCGTCCCTGCCAGGCTGGAACTCCGCCTGGCGGTGTGCGTACCTCACGAGGAAGCCTTGATGTAGCCGTTCCACATCCGGTTGCCGTCCGCGCAGCGCCACACGCTCGTCTGGCACTGCGGACATCTGCGGCGGTGGCCCTGGTACGTCTCCCAAGCGGCGTCCTTCGCCGGGGGCCCCGGTGCGTCGATCTGGATCGGCCCGTCCCCGGTGTCGAGGCAGTGGCCGCTCACCATGCGCCCCGGGCGCCGGCCGGGCGCAGAACGCCGCCGCCACCTCCACACAGCCCACAGCGGCACGGCGGCCGCATGGACGTGGCCGGCGGCGCGCTGGCCGGAAGCCGGATGGCTGGGTGCGACGCGGTCTCCTCGCCGTGCGCGTTGACGTGGCGGACGCGGATGGTGAGCCCGGGGTGGCTGAAGCCATCCTCGCCGCGGCCAGCTACTGGCTCGGTGGTCTCGTGCATGCTGCGCCCCTCGCTGGCGTGCCCGCGCCCCAGGCCGGTTGCACGTACGCGGGGCTGGTTACTGCCCGCCGCACGTTGTTCGGCGCGAAGCGGGCGCCCTGTCGACGCTAGGGGCACCGTCAGAGGTGTTCCAGAAGATTCTGCGGGATTCTGCGGACAATCAGCGGGCCGCCTGTCTGCATCAACGTCTGTGCAGGAAGGTGCCCTTGACGCCTGTCAGCGGGGCAGCGACAGTCGGTGGAATCCCGCGCAATCCACTCGGAGGCGACGTCCCCATGGCTCTACAGTTCCTCGGGATCATCAGCAACACGCCCACCGACGAATCCCCTACGATCTGGCTCGATGACATCACCGGAGATCTGATCATCCAGTCGTACAAGGCTGACGAGGACACCGTCCGGCAGGCACGGGAGGTCGGGTCAATTCCCGGCCACTCCACGGCGATCCCGCCGCACGAGACGATGATCCGGCTGCCCGCCGAGATGCTGCAGTACATCCCCCGCCCGGACGGAGACGCGAGTGCAACCCCCAGCCCGTGAAGCCCTCGCCAGCGCGCGGCGGTCCGCACTGCATCTGGAGACCCGTGACAGCTACATGCTGGACGACCCCGGGTTCCTCGCCTGGCAGCAGGGGCACCGCCTCCAGCTCGAGGACCGCGCATCCTGGTGGAACGGCTGGCACGAGTACGTCTCCGCGGCGGTCGGGCGCGGCGTCACCGTCCGGCGGGCCCGCATCGTGTCCGAGCCCCTGCACCCGTACGCCCTGTACGAGCACGACCTGACCGACGGCAACGTCGCAGCCGGTGAGGAAGTCCGCTGGGTGCCCCGGCGGCGCGTCGCGCACCTCCTTGTGCCAGGCACCGACGTGTGGGTGTTCGACGACGAGACCGTTCTGTTCCACCACTTCACCGGGGAAGGCCAACTCGCCGAAGACGGCCGCGAGTACATCAACGATCCCGCCCTCGCCAAGACCGCCACCGACGCGTTCGAAGCCGTATGGGAGCACGGCATCCCGCACGCGGAGTACCGACCGGCCTGACCACCATGGCAACGTCTGCGTACTCCCGGGTCCAGCAGGCCCGGCAGGTCCTGGCGGATCGTCTCGCCGAGATCCGACGGGACTCCGGGCTGACCGGGCGCGACCTGGCGACCGAGTGCGGCTGGTACCCCTCGAAGGTCTCCCGCATCGAGCACGCCCGCAGCGCCCCGTCCGTCGAGGACATCCACGCTTGGTGCCAGGCCTGCGACGCCGACGACCAGGCCGCGGATCTCGTGGCATCGCTACGGGCTGTGGAAGGCATGTTCATCGAGTGGCGGCGGATGGAGCGCTCCGGCCTGCACCACGCCCAGGCAGCCGTACGTCCGCTGTTCGAGCGCACCACCCGCTTCCGCGCGTACTCGTCGTGGTTCATCCCCGGCCTGATCCAGAGCCGCGCCTACACCGAGGCCGTACTGCGCGCGGTGCAGCGCCGACGCGTCGAGATCGACGACGTCGAGGCCGCCGTGGAAGCACGCATGGAACGGCAGCAGGTACTGCACCAAGCGGGAAAGACGTTCGCGTTCCTGCTCGAAGAATCCGTCCTACGGTCGGGCATCGGAGGCGCCGAGGTGCTGGCCGGGCAGCTCGGGCACCTCATCACGGTGGGCGCGCTGCCGAATGTGAGTCTCGGCGTCATCCCCGCCAGGCCGGACCGCACACGGATGCCGGTAGAAGGGTTCTGGATCTACGACTCGGCGCAGGCCAACGTCGAGCTGGTGTCCGGGTACCTGACGATCACGCAAGCCGCGGAGACCTCCCAGTACGCCGCGGCATTCGCGGAGCTGGCCGCGCACGCCGTGTACGGGACCGACGCCCGCGCGCTCATCATGCGCGCCATCGAGGCGTCGCGCTGAGGCCCCATCGCCTCGGGCTATGTGGGCGGCCGGTCCAGGTTGACGCGCCTGGCTTGCCTGGATCCGGCGTGAGCAACCATCAGCTCCGTCGAACGCACGGAGTCCACAATCGACTGGGGTGTCGGCGGGGAAGCTCACGCCCGGCGTTGCGGCGGCGGCACGGTCGAAGAAGACGATCGCCAGCAGCTCGGAGAGTCTCGTCTGACACACCGTCCTTCGGGGTCACCGCGGGCATCAACCCGTGGCCGGAACCAGCATCCTTCGTCTCCAGGTGAAAGCCGAGGAAGGCCTCGAGCGCCGCCTTGAACTCGACAACCGGTTCGGCGGTCTTGCGCAGGTACCCAGGGTTCCGGGATGCGTCCATGCCACTGCATGGTGCCACCAGGCAGGCGCGGCTTGTGATGGACTTCCAGCAGCAGCTCGGGAAGGTCGATGCGAGGCAGCACAGGCGATGCCACTCGTCAGGCTGGAGCGCAGAAGGCCCGGGGCGTGGGCGTCGAAGTCCGCGAAGTCCTCCGGCCCATACGCCCACAAGACGGTGAGAGAGATCCGCCGGCGATGCGCCCGCGTCACCTGCCATACGCCCACCATGAACCGAGTTCGCAGGCCCTCCCCCGCCGCCGCGGCGGGCTGCCTGCGGCCTCCGGTCAGAGACTCATCTGTGGCCACTCAGCCGCGCGCCGACAGGTAGGCTCTCGCCGTGGCCAAGGAGACTACTAGCGACCCTCATGTGGAATATCCACCTGTACTCAATGCCCTGGATTACCTTGAGGACGTGGTGGATCGCCTGAGCGGAGAACCTCAGCCACGGGATCTGAAGTATGCCGTGCTTCACCTCCAAGCCGCCGCCGAGGTAATGCTGAAGGCCCGTCTTCGGCAGGAGCACTGGAGTCTGGTCTACAAGAACCCCGGGACCGCGGACCGCACCCGCTTTGAGAACGGGGACTTCGAAAGCTGCAGCACAACAGAGACGATCACACGACTCCGAAGCATCATCGGCGTCGAAATCCCTGGCAGCATCGAAGACGAATTGAAAAAGCTCGCCAGGTGGCGCAACGCCCTCCAGCACTACGGCCTGAAGGCCCCCGCCTTGGCTGTTGAATCCCGCGCCGCCAGTATCCTCGACTTCCTGCTGAACTTCCTAAGAGACGAGCTCATACCGAAACTCAGCTACGACGACGCACCTGACGCCGGCCCAGACGATCCTCACGACGCCTTCGCTATCGAACAGGACATCCTTCGACGCCTCGGCGGCATCCGAAGCATCATCAAGGTCCGCATGGATCGCCTTCGGCCCGTACTCGCACCGCATCGCAACCTCACTGTGGAATGCCCTGACTGCGGCCAGTTCGCCGTCACGGTCGGCTCTGCGTCTGACATCAGATGCCTCTTCTGCACAGAAGAACACCACGACGCTGAAAACTTTGCCTCCTTCTACGTGGGCATCGGACTTGGTCTTCAGTGGGACGAACAGCGCGCGGACTGGCCAGTCGAAGAATGTCCAGCTTGCAGCCTACCTACCGTCGTGCTGGAAGCTCGCACCCGTGCTGCTCCTGAGGTCTTCACCCCTCTGTGCTTCGCCTGCGGCACCGTCAACAGCAGCAGTTGATCACGAGCGCTTCGACCAAGGCGCCAGCCCCAGAACTGCGCCCCCCTGGGACGGGTCGCCGACGACCGGTTGGCCCGTCGGCGTGACCGCGAACAGCAACTACTAGGGGCCATCTGCGCAGTACGCAGCCGCTATCGAGCTGGCTGCCAGATCGCCTTCAGCGGGCCCGTGATTCGCTCCAACCGCTGCCCATGGCTGCGCCGGATGGGCAAGGGGCGGTCGGGCATCAAGATGATGCCGCTCTTGGTGTGAAAGCCGATCCGCGTGTGTGGCAGCGTCCATCCGGACTGTTTTAAGAGCAGTGAGAGGGTCGTATGCACCTGCGCATCCGCGAAGCCCGCCCCAGGGCAGCGGCGCTTCCCGAGCCCGAAGGGCAAAAAGGAATAGGGCGACGGCCGGAAGCTTGCCCAGCGCTCTGGGACGAAGCGGTTGGGATCGGTGAAGACGTCCGGGTTGCGGTGCTCCAACAGGGGCGAGACGAACGCCACCGTGTTGGCGGGCGCACCGGTCGAGTCACTCAGGCAGATGTCAGTGCGGGCCTGGCGCGGGAGCGAAAGAGCCACGGAAGGCAGCATCCGTTGTGTCTCTTTGACAATGGTTTCCAGGCCGTCAGGCACGAGGTCAGGTCGACTCATTGATGTCAGCGTCGACCAGATCATGGCGCTCGCTGTCGTCTCGTAGCCGGCCGCGAACATGCCATGGAGCTCGCCGGCGATCTCTGCGGTGGTGAGGTGGTTGCCCGCTTCATCGACCGTGTGGCACAGCACCGACAGGGCGTCCCACGAAGGCGACTCGAGCCGCCGTTGCTCGATGAGACTGGTCAGGGCCAGGTAGGTATGTTCGACCCGCTTTGCCCAACGCCCGTAGGGAGTCCATGCCTTGTAAAGCCGGAACAGGATCACGGCAGGGTTGAACATGGAACTCAGGAGGTCAGTGACGTCGTTGGCCAGGCGCAGGTTCGCAAGGGTGGGGGGCAGGCCCAACAGGCAGACGAGCATGTTGATCCGGGCGATGCGGCGGTACTCCGTCACCAGGTCGAACGTGCCGGCTGCGGGATCGGCGAACTTCGATGCGGCAAACGTGTCCGCGAAGACGGTGCGATAGGAGTCCATCAGGCTGCCGTGGAACGCTGGTGCAATCAGTTTGCGGCGTCGGCGGTGGTCGGGGCCGTTGGCGGTGAGGACCGTGTCGAACATGCCGGACCATGCCTGTCCTGCGGGCAAGGTAAAAATACCCCCGCCGGCCCGGGGAACGGCCTCGTTGTTGGTGAAGAATGTCTTCACCGCCTCCTGGCCGCGGGCGATCGTGACAGCGGCGTTGCGGCCGCTGAGGGGGATGAAGCCTTCGCCGGGCAGCGGCGCGATGCGCCGCAAGAGGTAGCGGGAGGGGTTGTGCAGGAACTCGAGGTAGTTCGCCCAGCGAGGCCCGGACGGGCCCGCGACCTTCGTGCGCAGTGAGGTGTCGAGCATGCGTTCCATCAGTCCTCCGGTAACTGTTGCCGATCGGGGTGCCAGCCCGGGGTAGGTCTGACGCGGCTTCACCAGAGTCGCTGGGGAACGCGCTTGGGATAAAGGACAGTTGTCCCTCCTTGCCGGACATGGGTGTGCCAACATCGTCGGACACCCAAAGTTCTTTGGTTGTAGGGCTGGGTTACCTGGTGCGACCGCGGAGAGTGGTTGTCTCGTCCTGGAAGGTGCCTTGACTACTCATGCAGAGATCCGTCGCTTAGCGGACCGCGAGCAGCTGAGCAGAACCACCATCAGATACATGGTCGGGAATCTTGAATGGTCCGGGCCTGTGTTCCAGTCAATGACCTTGTTCGTCAGTTCGATCTTCGATCCGTATCGAGGAAACGGCAATACGATCGTGGCCATCCTGGCCGTGGTCCATCTGGCGCTCGCTCCCCTTTACTTCGCCGGGTACGGTCCCTTGGCCCGCGGGGGATGGTGGACCCTGGCATACCCCTTGCAGACTTTGCTCATCAACGGACTCCTCATGGTCATGTCCGATGCGGGGACATATGGCAGATCGATCCTGTGCGTGCCCGGATGCAACTACTCGGCCCCGATGTGGCTCTTCGTCGCCTACTATCCTTGGCCGCCGCCGAGCGTCATCCGGTGGCGGCGCGGCGTCGAGTGGGCAGCGCTCGCTGCCTACTTCCTGGTCTTCCTTCTGCTGGTCTATGCCAACAACGGTAAAGTTCGAGGTCTGTATGTTGCCTCGGCAGCGATCTCGGTGATGTGGCTCTCCGTCGGCTACATCCTCGGCATGGCCATCAGTAAGATGTGTGTGGCCGCCGCTGAAAAGCAGATCGAGGTCCAGCAGGACAACTTCGCCGAGTTCTTCGACTTCATCCACTCCCACGTGAAGTCCGGTATCGCGTCGATCCGTGCCGACCTCAACGACCCGCGACGCGTCCAGGAAAAGCTCAACGAACTCGAGCAAGCAGTCAGCAACTATCGCGTCGAGCTGCTCCTGACTCGGGAACAGGTGCCCTTAGCGACTCTCCTCAGCGAACGCATCCGCACGTTCTCCGGCGTGCTGCACATCGGCTCCACCCCGCGCGTGGGCCCGGCATCCGTTGCCCGGCCGGTCGCCATCCTCATCTCGCGCAGCCTGGGCGACCTTCTGTCCAACTCGGCCAACCATGGCGCAACGGCAGTCGACATCGCCTGCCATATCAGTCGCCACCGAATCTCCATAGAGGTTGCAGACAATGGTCCGGGCCTGCCCGACGGAATTTTAGAGGACGAGGCCCGCAGCTTGAACCGCCTGCGTTCGTCCGCCCGGTCTATCGGCGGCGAACTGACCGCGCCCAGCGCAGACACGTGCGGCACAGTCATGCAACTGACCATTCCACTGCAAAGCAAGAAGGCAACATGAGACATGGGCTACGCATCCTGCTCATCGAGGATGCAGACCTCCTGGCCGGCACCGTGAGCAGAGAGCTGCATCGCGAGTACGGCCACGAGGTCACGACCTTGCACGACCCAGTCAACCTGGACACGCTCCTGGACACCGAGCAATTCGACGTAGCGATTGTCGATCTCCTCTACGAGCACCTGAACAGGTCCTTCGACGCTCTCAGACGCTCCGAGAATCTCTCGATCCGGAAGGACACCCTGCTGATCAGCGGCCTCACCGCGATCCGCAGCCTGCACGCCCGTACACCTGCGGTCCCGGTAGTAGTTTGGACATCCGGCGAGGCCAACCGGCGGCTCCACCTCCTGTACGCCTATCAAAACCTCGGCGTACGCAGCTACTGCTCCAAGAGTCCGGGAAACGGGCGACTGGACATCCTCGAGAAGACCGCGCGGGAAGCCGCCCACGGCCGCACATACGTCGACCCCGTCATCAACCCCTACCTACCGGCTGACAACGCCCGCACCACCAGCGGGATCCTGATGCAGGAAGAGAACAAGAGAGCCATCTGGCGAGCCGTCGCCCTTGGTGCAACCACACGGGAAGAGATCGGCCGGCTTGCCGGCTACGCTCCGCGCACGGTTGGCAGACTGATCCCCGAAATGTATGCAGGTCTCATGGAGTTTGACGTAGGACTGGTGGAAAGCCGCACGCCCTTCGTCGACTTGGTCCGCTACGTCGCGAGCAACTGGCAATTCTTCCTGGACGAGGCGGTCAGGGCCGAATACCCGTAAAGGCTTGCGTCGGCGAAGTCAGACTCCCGAGGCGCAGGAGGGACATTTGTCCTAGCCCGAACGGGCCGTGATCGACACGCTGTATATGTGCCCTAAACCGGCTCCACGCACGGTGCATCGTGCCCCGCGAACCGGATCTGCCAGGACACGCATATCCGATCACGCCGAGGAGTCAAACAGTGAAGTCCCCTGATCCCGCGCGTCCGCGGTCACACCCGGCCCGAACACTCAGCGGCTGGATGCGCGGGGCAGCGTCCGGTCTGGCGCGACGCCGTCGCATCATGGCGCATCAGTTCCTGAAGGGCCTGTCCTACGGGGCGGGAACCTCCCTGGTCGCGTTCCTCGCGTGGTGGTTCCGGGCCAGGTATGGCGGCTGACCACCACCCAGGCCGCAGCGACTGCTGCACAGCCATTTTCTACCGCCCAAGGCGGCACGGCCGCACCTTCTTCGTATTCCTAATTCTGGCCCCGCCCATGCGCCATCTGCCGCCCCCGCGGTGAAGACCGCGGGCAAGGGGGCGGGCAAGGCGCGGTTGGCGTTCGAGCGTGGCCTGACAACCCAGTCCCAATGGGGCGAGCGGGAAGGCGCAGGCCGGACGGTACCGCGGTTCAGCGAACAGATCACCGTCGACGACCAAGCTGAGCCGGTGGTCGTAAAGCTCGGCGTGTGGGTTTCCAACACCAAAGCCGCCGCGCCGCGGCAAGCTCTCCTTGGGCAGGTGGAGGCGCTGCGGGAGCTGGGGATGGAGTGGGCGTGATGCCAGTTGCCTGCGGGGGTTGCCATGCTGGCCGGGTCCGGTATGCGTGGGGTCCCGGGACTGCGCTGAGGAGTTCCGGGGCCTCCCGCTGTCGGCAGGGTCAGGCCGTGAGCTTCTGGAAGACTGTCTCGAAGCGGTCGAGAGTCTCGTCGTCGACCTGCTCAAAGAAAGCGTCCCTGTCGCGGGTGAGCTGGTGTGCGGGTCCGACGTGATCGAAGTCCCGGGGCTTGTTCTGCTTTTCTCGCGCGATCCCGATGCGCTTGAGAATCGGGAGAGGCTTGTCCGGACTGATCAGGTCTGCCTCGTTGATGGTGACCCCGGTAGCCTTGTTGTGGAGCCAAAGGTAGTCCTTGGCGGAGAACAGGTCCTCGATGTCGGCCGTCTCCGGGAGTCCTTCGAGTTGACCGATGACAGTGATGTGGCTGGCGTCGACATTGGCAGCCTGGGCAGCGCTGAGGACCTTGGTGGTCACCTTGGTGGTCTCGGCTCCGTCGATGAGCGCGCGGACGGACAGTCGGCGTCCCATGACGGCGACGAACGCAGGCATATTGCCGATGCCGCCGACGGGGATGATGGCCAGTCGCGGATCGAGGCCGGTTCGGCCCTGGCTGATCAGGTAGTCCGACATGCGCATGAGGAAGATGAAGTCGCTGCTGCCTTCCACCGCCAGGAGGGGGCCGGCTCCGAGGAACAGGTGTTGCGACACGGAGTATCCCAGTGCCGCCTCCACCGGCAGGATCGTCTTGGGGTCTGCGGACAGGCTGACCGAGGTGATGACCACGCCCAGGCCCGAGTCTTCTCGAGTCGCCTGGTCATGGATGGCGCGCATGGTCTCGTACCGCGTGGGGTCGATCATGTGCTGGGAGTGCGTGGTGTAGAGGACCTGCTGCTTGGGTCCGAGTTCTCCGTAGACGTATCGGAGGAAGTCGCCCTGGGCTTCACCGTGCAAGCTGGTGCCCGGTTCGTCGAGCAGGACCACAACTCGCTCTTCGGTGTCACGGTAGGCGCTGAACGCAGCGAGGAAGGAGAAGAACCACTGGAAGCCGGTGGAGCGGGTGGAGAAGTTGGTCTCCACACCGCCGTGACGGTCGTCACGCAGCTCGATCTTCAGGAGCCGGTGGTGGTTCTGCGGCTGTCCGTTGGGGTCCGGTGGCATGGGGATCAAGTCGGTGTCGAAGACGACCGTGAGGGCGTCGTTCTGCTTCCAGTACTCGAAGACCTGATCGCTCAGGTCCAAGCTGGCGGCCTGGAGTTCGGCCTTGCGGCTGGCGTAGTCCTCGTCCAGGAAGTCTTCCGGTCCCTCGCCGGCGAGACGGAGCAGGGACGTCATGGTCTCGTCTCCGCGTTCCCACTGCCGGGTTTTCGTACGTTCTGCAAGCGCGTGGAGGTCGCACTCGCCGGGAAGCAGTTCGTAGGTGGAGAAGTAGAAGAACCGGGGAAGCAACTCGATCAGTTGCTCATGCTGCTCGCTGGTGAGGTCGTCTTCGACGTACTGCGCGTAGCGGGCGAGCTCGGTGGGCACCTTCTCGATCGCTTTGACTCGGGCGGTCTTGGTGCCACCGCCCACTTCCTTGGCCCATGCCTTCGCCGCGGCGCTCACCTGTGTGATGCTCAGGCAGTCCCGGGCGATGCCCTCGCGGTCGTCGGTGTTGTCGATACCGACTTCTTCAAAGACGTGGCTCAGGACATCTGCCAGGCCGCAGTAGACCTCGGCCCGGAGGCTGCTGTCGTACCTGCGTGACGCCGTGACGTAGGTACCTGCCGGCGGGCGTACGCCGACCACCTCCTCGATCGCGTCGATATCCGGGGCTTCCAACGCGAACGTGGCCGTCACGGGGGCGAGCCTGTCGAGGTTCTTGGAGCGTCGGTCCCTGGACAGGTGCCGCCGCGGGTAGTCGGTGGTGACGTGGAAGTCGTCCGCGTTGTTGGCTGGGTTCAGCCGATGCAGAGCCTTGAGAATCGTCGTCTTGCCTGACTCGTTCTTGCCGATCAGGCACGTGACTTCAGGGTCGACATCCATGGTCTGCTTGTTCGTGATGTTGCGGAACGCCTCGATCTCAACCGACGTCACCAGCATGGCACTCCCCTCCAAGGGCCGCATTGCCCCTGTCTTCTCCACACAGCGTGCGACCTGTACCAACGGGACTGACCGGACCGCGTGTTGTGGCTTAATCGGCCAGTATGGATCCAGCCGCTGACAGCGGCTGGCAGAACCGCCGTGGCGGTGGCCACGGCCAGGCGGCGTGGGCAGACCGGCCAGGCCGTGGCAGCACACAGTGACCGGCCACCGCCTCGGTCCTGCCGACAGTGCCGTTGCCGACCCGCGCTTCACGGTCGTGGGCGGACAGGAGACGGCCGGGGCACCGGTGCGGGGCTGTTCGGGACAGCGCCTGGAAGGAGCGCTGACGAGCCCTGGCCCTGTACCTTCGGGCGAAGCCGTCTCGCAGGGCGCCCGCCGCCTGCGAGGCGGCGATGTCCCGTCACCAGGCGCGGTGGTCGGGTTCGGTGTCCTCCCGTACGGACCATTCGATCCTGCGTTCGGCTGATTCCTTCAAGGAGCGGTAGAAGCGGTCCTCGACCGACCCCTGCTCAAGGGTGGCGATGACAAGATGGCTCACAAGTTGAGGACGCCGACGCATCCCGACGCGAGCCGGCTGGTCGTCGCCGCGATGAAAGCCATGGACTGGCTTGCCTGACCGACGGCCCCGGCCCTTGGCCGCCGCTCCCGCGGCGTCACGGTCCGGAGCAGTCAACCGCCGGCAATCCAGGCGCGATCTCCCTAACGCCTCACCTGCGTGACCGCCTTGTGGTGCCGCGACGATCGGCAGGGGCTGGAGTGTACTCCCAGGAGGCGGTCACGCTCCGCGGTGACCACCGGTCTGGTCCCCGGCAGTACGGCCACGGCTGACTCTGCTTCCCCCGATGCGGATGGATGTCAGCTGCGGTCCGGTGCCCAGGCAGCGGTGGACAGATCCTGCTCGATGCTTTGCATCTCCACCGCGCACACCTCAAACTCCCCCCCTGCTGCGACGACCGCCCATGTCCGTGCGAGGAACGCGCGCAAACGCTCGCGGGGCACCGCCACCACGGCGATGCGGCCCTGTGCCCGCAGCATCAAGAAGGTGCTGCGATCCTCCGCAGAGCTGTGGCTGTCGTCCTGGCTCCAGGCGATCACGTCACCGGTTCCCGCTCGCCGCTCCAGCGCCTCCGCCAGGAGATCCCGGGACAGATTCCACACCACCTCACCCCGGGAGGTGCCGAAGACCAGGCACACCGCGTAGGGATCGGCGGCCTTGTAGAGGAGTCGGACCCGGATCCCCTCGGTATGCCCCCGCCCGTTCAGCAACCGCGCCGTCATCTCACTGTCGATGTCGCGCCGACGCCGGGATTGGCGGCGTTCCCTCGGCGCGCACAGCCGCTCAGCGCCGCGGGCGGTTTGCGTGCCGGTGGCGTGCTCGTCCCAGGTGTGTGTGAGGGCGACAGAGCGGAACGCTTCGGGAGGCGTTCCTGCGGCGGGCCACCGCGCGTGGGAGTGCGCCGCAAGATTCGGTGGCAAGCCCATGACCGCCATGGGCCGGAGGAAGGGGCTGTCACCTCGTACTCGCGGATCGGCGACCCCGGACGGCCAGCGGGCCCTGCTCGCCGCTGCCCACACGCTCTCGGGTTCGGCCAGGGCGCCGGCGACATACGCCGCTATGGCAGCCGCCTGCCGCCGGTACGGCACGGGGACCGCCGCCCGGTCTGCCCATGCCGCCTCGGCTCCGTTCCCCTGGTGTCGTCGGGCAGCGTGCCACTGGTTCGCAGGCCCGAGTCCCCCGGTATCCAGCCTCCCGTCGCCCGACAGGACAGCGATGCCCGCCGCACTCTCCGGGCTGGTGAGCAGAGCCAGATACGCGCGGACGAGCTTGTGACCCCAGAGCTCATCGAAGGTCAGGGATCCTCGCACCGTGGCCTCGTGGGGGCAGTGTCCCAGTCGGTCTCGGACAGAGCCCAGCCAGTGCTCTGCGCGCCGGGACCAGGTGCCCGCTCGCAGTGCGAGGTCCTCGTGCCAGTGTCCTGTCCCGACCTCCAGCACGTTCCTGTGCATCGTGCTGCTTCGTGTCGGCCGGCTGGTGCTGTCGCCCCGCGCGCTCCCGGAAGAAAACAGATGCGTCGGCAGCAGCCAAGTGCTGTCCTCCCGACGGTCGCTTCCGGGACCGCCGGCCATGCGGCCGGACGCAACGTCATCGCCTCGCCCCACCTGCTGTCGGACCGCCGTGACCCGGGCGAAGCCCTCGAGGTCGCACGGCTGCTCGTCTTGTCCTCCTTCGAACAGCCACCACGGCAGCGGCCGAGCGTCCACCGGAAACTTGTCGAACCAACGCGTCCGCCCAGCCGCAGCACGCTCAGCCCCACGGAGCATGCGCTCGCGCGGAGCGTCCTTGATCCCGTAGAAGTCCAGCAGTTGGCGCAGGTCGGATTGCGACGCCAGCAGCGCGCCAGTCTCGATACGGATCAGTTTGGACAGGGACCAGTCCAGCACCAGGGCAACCTCGCGTTGGGTCATGCCGGCCTCCGCGCGCGCCAGGCGCAACTCGCGGACCAGTTCATCGCGGTTCCGGTCAGCCACCAACTTCGCCGCGCCGCGGCCCTCCGGCGCGTCCCGGAAAGCGGACCACACGCTGTCGAAGTAGGTGGAGTCGCGCATGACGACCCGCACGCGACGACGGCATGCCATGACGTCGTCCAAGATCCAGTCGATGAGTTGCCTCGCGAAGCTCTCGGTCTTGCCCGATCCCGTGGTGCACCACAAGGTGATGGTCACCGGCGGGGGCTCCCCGTTGTCGGACGAGACGTCAGCCTGGTTCCGATCGCCGGCGTTGCGCACACCCTCCATCGTGACCGTGGAGCGGTCAGTCCCGAAGCCGGGCCCGACGAGGTGTTCGTCGTCCAGTGCGGGGTCGGCGGCGTCGATCTGCGTCTGCGGGAGGGGGGCGCCAGATGCGTCGGACATCCCGGTCCGCAGCCCCGGTCCGGCCGGGTCGTTGCGGGAGGCGGCAAGGGCGGCCCGCAGGTGCTCGCGCATCGTCTCCGGCACGGTCTCGCGTACAGCGGCGACATGAGGAGCGCCCAGGCTGGAAGCATCGAGCAGGGCATCGAAGTCGTCGTATTCGTCGGTCGCGGCCACAACCTCGAGCCGCTCGTTGCGGACGGTCATCGTGCTCCCTCTTCCCCCGGGTCGATGTCGATCTTGCGGCGCAGTCGCCGCATGCGTCCCTCAAACGCCCGGGGCGACAGCCCGACCATCACTGCCGCTTCGCGCTGGGTGTATCCCTGAGTGTGAAAGATCAGGCCACTGCGGGTCTGTCCGTTGGCAGTGGCGAGTCGGGCGATCAGGTCACTGAACTCGGCGGCGTCCTGCGGATCGGTGGCACGCTGGTCGGGGATTCCGGCCAGCAGGCTGCCCGGGCTCTCGCCACGGGCGGCCTCGAGTGCGGCCCGCATTTCCTCCCGGGCGTTGTACCAGCGCAGGTAAACCGGGCGGAAGGCCAGAACGGCCGCGCCGACGAAGTATGTCGGCAGCCCCGCTCCGCCGTCGGGGTGCCATCGCCCCCGGACCAGGCCATGCTCGCGGAAGATCCGCGCGCCGTTGATGATCGTGTCGACTGCGACGTCCCGGCGTTCATCGGAGTCCCAGTCGTAAGTGATCTTCTCCGGCGGGACCGGGCGGCCGGCTTGCCGGGACTTCCTGAAGATCGTCTTGTTGCCGTTCCACGCCACCAGGACGCCGTAGCTGTACTCCGTCAGCCGGGCGATCATCCGGTCGTAGCGGGGGCCGGCGAAGCCATCCGCCCGCATCTGCTCGACGAGTACGGCTTCGTGTTGCCGTCGACGGGCGCGCGCCTGCGCGTCCTCCGCGCCGACCGCCCCTGTCAGCGTGTCTTCCAAGTCGCGCAAGGCCGCGCCCGGCACGTACGGCAGGTCCTGCAGGTCCTGGTCCAGGGGTACTGGGTCATGACCGGCGGGAGCGCTGTCGTCCGTCGTCTCATCCAGCACGGTGGCTCCCTTGCCTCGCGATGGTTCCCAAGATGCTGCGGGTCGGCCTCACGTTCAAGGGTCATAGGCGCGCCCGCGGCGTTCTCCCCACGCTCCGGAGCCGGCTTTTCCCCCGAATTAGCGTGATCCATGTCACACGTGGGGAGATGCGGTCCCGCCCCCTACACCCTCAGCACCAGACACCAACGGGACGGCAATCCGTCCCCGACCTAACGGAGCTGACGGTGAGCCAACCCGGCGGACCCCTCCTCGACCAGCGCTCGGCCATCATCCTCCTGCTCGGCGCCCTCACCGCACTCGGCGCCGGCACCCTGGCCGTCCTGGCCGGAGGGACCGTCGCAGGCGGCGTCCTGACCGGCGGCGGTGCCTTCGCCGCCGCGATCATGTTCTTCAACTCGATCATCAACTGACCGGCGCACGGCAATGAGCGCGGCCGGCCCCGCCTCTCACCGGCGCCCCCCCACGGTCGGCAGCACGGCCCGGTGATGGCGTGGCGCCGCGGAGCACCGGGCAGACGCCGACGATGAGGACGATCGCGCCGCTGGGGCCGAGCGATCAGCATCACCGGCAAGCTACCGGCCCTGGGCAAAGCCCGGGCACGGAACTCCTCCAAAGGGGTCTGCGGCTGACTCCGGCGAGGAGATCCACGCAGGGGGGCACGGGCGCGGGCACAGCTGCCGTGAACATCGCACTGTCCACCCGGCGACCTGCCGACGATCCGGCGCGTTCCTGCCGACCGAGCCTCGATGGCACTCGTCAGACGTTCAGCGGTGCAGGTGAGGTCGGCGCAGGACAGGGATCCAACGGCGGTGTGCCGTCGGGGTGGTCCCGGATCCAGCCCAGCCCTCCGAGGTCGAGGAGGGTGCGGGCGCGGGTCACGGCGACGTAGGCCAAGCGTGCTTCGTCAAGGTCGATGGGGCCGGGTACGGGGCGCCCGGTCTCATCGCGGGTGTCGGTGTCCTTCGGTGGGCGGAAGTCGTCTGCGATCTTCACGGCAGGCCATTCGCGGCCTTTGGCCTTGTGCGCGGTGGAGACGGTGACCTGCGCGTGGGGCTCGTCGGCGAGTTGGCCCAGCGCGGCCAGGAGGGTGTCGAGGCCGTGGGTGTCGATGAGGTCGACCAAGGGCTGGAGGTCGCCGCCTGCAGGGTCGTGCTCGGCGTAGTCGTGAAGGTCTCCCCAGGAGCGGAAGAGGAAGAGCTCCGGGTGGCCGGTGCGGCGGCCTTCCTTGAGGTCGCGGGCGGCGGTAGCCAGGGCACGCAAGGCGTCTCCTCCCCCGGCCAGCGCTACGGAGCAGCCTTGACCAAGGAGGGTGATCACTTCTGCCATGGCGCCGACGTTGGTGCGGCACAGCACCGCATCGGGGCGGGCGGCGGAGCCGAGGTCGGTGGGGATAGCGGGCGAGCCGGTCAGGCGGATGGGTGCTTCGGTGATGGCCAGCCACCGGTTGGCCTCGTCGGCCAGGCGGGGGCCGAAGCGGAAGGACCGTGACAGGGACAAGACGGTGCCGGGGAAGCCGGTCATGACGTCGCGGGCGCCGCGCCAGCCGTAGATGGCCTGGGCGGAGTCGCCGACCATGACGAGTTGGGCGTGATCGCGCTGGGCGGTGAAGACCTGTTCGACGACGGGGTTGGTGTCCTGGGCTTCGTCGAGCAGGAGGAAGTCGGTCGCGATGACCGGCTGCGACAGTGCCCACAGTTTGAGGTAGTGGTCGTGTTCGAAGCGCACCACGGTGCCGTCGGTGCGCTGCAGGTCCTCCCATGCTTTGTGGGCGAATGGCAGGACGTCGATGAGTTGGCGGTGGAGGTCGCAGGCTTCGAGACCGCGCAGGCGGGGGACGTGGCCCGGTGCGATAGCGGGGTCGGCGGAGTGGCAGTAGCGGGTGACGGTGCGCAGCACGGTCGCGGAGAGGGCGTTGTGCGACAGGTCTCGGTCGCCGATGCGCAGGGGTTTGGTGATGCCCAGGGTCTGGCCAGCGCGCCAGCTGGGCTGGCGGGGGCCGGACAGGCGGTGGGCGTAGCGGTGGCCGGTGTGGGCGAAAGCGAGGGCGTGTGCGGTTTTGCAGGTGACGGTGCGCGGGAAGCGCATAGCGGCGTCGAGGGCGATTGCTTTGTTGAAGGCCAGGTAGCGGCCGCGGCGCGTGGTGCCGTGGGCGAGCAGGGCGAGCGTGGTGGTCTTTCCGGTGCCGGCGCCTGCCTGCAGGACGAGGTGCTCGCCGGAGCGGAAGGCGTCGAAGGCGGCGGCCTGTTCATCGGTCGGGGTGGTCACGTGCTCTCCCTGGACGATGAGGTCGCAGTTCCCCGGGCGTGCCCGGTGGTGCGTGGGGTCCGCACTGCGCTGAGGCCGGGGCGCGGTGGGAGCAGTCGTGATTTCACGTGGGCGGGTCCGGGCCGGTCGGCGGGCGCGGGCAGACGTGTGTGGGTGTGCTGGCGGTGGGTGAACGGGTCGAAGGGCTCCCAGTCGGCCAGGGCGAGGTCGGCGGCGCTACTGGTGGCGGCGTGGGCCGGGCAGCGTTGGGTGCGCCAGCGCAACTGCTCGGTGTACGGGAGCGCGGTGAGGTCGTAGACGGCGATTGCCGTCTCGGGCAGGGCCAGTTGTCCACGGCAGGTGGTTGCTGCGGCGGGCTGGAGGGACCAGGTGCCTGCGGGCTGGCCGGGCGCAAGTACGGAACGGGGGCAGCGGGCGCGGCGCCGGGTCTGGCAAACGCAGCGGATGTCCTCGACCGGGTGGCGGGCGAGGTAGCGGATGCCGAGGATCTGCACGACCGGGCGTGCCGGGCGACGGTCAGCGGGGGACGGTAGCGGGGCGTGGGCGGGTAGTGGGGTGAACGCGCCTGTGTCGATCAGGCGGCGGGTGCGCACGGCCAGTTCGCGGCGCAGCAGGGCCAGGTGCGGTGCCAGGACGGGGTCGGCTTCCCGGCCGGGGCACAGGACATGGTGCGGGATGCGGCACCAGGTGCTGCCGTCGCCGGCCGGGTGGGCGATGCCTGCGCCGACGTGCCAGCGGCAGCGGGATGGGACCGCGGCCGCGGGCAGTTTGCGAGGGTGCAGGGCGACGGGGCGTTGGTGATCGGCGCGGGGGTACCACTCGATGCGGTTGCCGCAGTGGCGGCAGGTACTGGTCTGGGCGGTGCGCAGCAGGCGGCTGGGGCTGCCGGCGGCCACCCGTAGGACGCGGGGGTGGTGGGAGCGGGGTGTGCTGCCGTCCCACCGGCGGCGGGGATCGTTCGCGGGGTGCATGGCGGTGAAGATGTCAGCCGACACGCCGCGTCCTGCGGACCGGGGCCGCACCTGTCCCCCGCCCGGACGGCATCATCCGCACGGGAGTTCTGACGTCCGGACACCTATTCGCTTCCAGTCACCGCTTCGGCTACACCGCGCACCGCGTCTCCTGCCCGGGTGCCGGCCGCCGCGGCGCAGGCGGGTTCTAGACGGTGGGCGGGCCGGGCGGTTCGTGGCCGGCGCACATGCTGCCGAGGAGCTGGTCGAAGGAGATGCCCAGGGCGTGGGCGAGGGCGTGCCAGGTGTTGAGGGTGCCGATGGTGCGGCCCTGCTCGATTTCGATGAGCGTGCGGCGGGACAGGCCGGTGCGCTCGGCGAGTTGGTCGTAGGTCCGCCCGTCGCCGCGCCAGCTCCATGCGGAGGGCGTCGAAGTCCGGGTCGGGCGGGTAGATCGTCACCCGTCCATCCGATGGTGCAGACCACTGCACTGTCAGTGCAGACCTCTGCCCTACTTGCTGGCAGGCGAGGGAACTCTGCACAAGGGCAGGGCTCTGCACTACGGTGTCGGCGCTCCGGTGCCGATCACCCGGCAGCCGCATCCCGGCGCCGACCGCCGCGGGCACGACGAGTCAGGAGGACACCCAATGGAGCCCGTCCGGGCCGATTCCCTTCCCCAGCGCATCTGGACGGTCGACATCTGCACGCGCTTCGCGGCGCCGGCCGCGGTGTGCCACACGTGCGGGCCTCTCCCGCGCTTCCCCGACCGGGCGCTTCGCACTGCCGCTCTGCGTCATCTGGCCCGGCACGCCCGCCGTGACGTCACGCCCCCGCACTTGCGCACCTGCCAGTGCGGCCGCCGCGGCTGCCCCTGGCACGGCCGTACCCGCGGCTGCTCCGGGCCGATCCTGCTCGCCCTGGTCCGCAGTCCCAGCGCGGGCACCTGGCGGCTGGCCGACCTGTGCCACCAGTGCACCGTCACCACACCCCATACCGCGCCGGTCCCCCACCACGCTCCCCCCGCAGCCGCCCGCTGCTCTCTCCCGTCCGCCACGTCACGCGCGGACGCCGAGGAAGAGCAGCCAGCTGTCTGGGAGAGTGCCTGCCCGTTCTGCCATGCGCAGGACGGCACCTGCCAGGGGGGCTGCCTTCCGCACGCGGACGGTACGTGAAGCCGGTGCCCCTGGTCGGGCTGGCCCGCCAAGGCGGTCGGCCGCCAGCTTGTGGTCGAGGTGAGCCCACGGCGCTTGCCGTATACGCCCAGTCCCATCGGGATTGATCTTCGGAACAGCAGCCTGTTCGATGCCCTCACGCCAGGACCAGGAGACTCAAGACCAGTCCGCCGATGGAGATTCCCGTGTGGAGTCCGACCCAGAGCACCCAGATCTTCACCTTCGCGATGCGCGGGAACTCCGCCAGGTGTTCTGCTCGATTCGCCGCGACGAGGGCAGGCAGGTTCAGCGATCCGTGCCGCAGCTCCACTGCTCGTTGCAGAGCGCTGGCCTGCCCGTAGTGGACCGCCCATCGTTCTGCGTACTTGGCGCACGCCACGGCGCCGAATGCTCCGAGGAAGAACATCGGCATAGTGATCCCGAGCGAGGACGTACGAAGGGTTCCCTGCTGCGCAAGGAAGCCGAATCCCGCGGCGGCAACGGCAATCACCACCGTCGTGAGAGCCGCCCGCTGGTTCTCCATCTGGTGGGCCTCCTCACGCTGGCCCTTCCACAGCTCGAGGAGAACATCCGTGTCGTCTGCCATAGCACCCCCCTGTACCCAGCAAAGCGCAAGGGCCCCGGGGACGGGACCCCACTTGCTCACTCGACCCCCGCTCGGCAGCCTCAGTCTTCTCTTGCACCCAACCGTGGTGGAACGCCTGCGGTTTGAGCGTCACACGGGCATTAGCACCGATCGCTCCCGGCCTCTGGCTTACGCCAGGTCAGTACCCAAGCGCGGCGCGGGCCATTGCGGGTTCCACCGCCAGGACCTCCAGGCGGCGGCATCAGCGAATGGGCCGGAGCGGTCTGCGAGCATCGCCAGGACCTGTGCGCGGGCAGCGTCCACCGCGCGGTGCTCGCTGTCGGTCACGATGCCTAGGCGGCGGACATGCGCGTACTCGTCTTCGTCCTTCCAGTGCCACCGCTCAAGGTGGGGGTCGATCACCAGGTCAACGGTGAGGTCGAACGTGTCGAACCCGCGCGTGGTCCGGGCCATCGGGCGCTCGAAGTTGACGTACCAGTTGCGCATCCCCGAAGCGGTGTAGAAGGCGTTGATGCTGAACCACACGCCGGGCGGCTTCCACAGCAGCAGCTCGGTCTCCTGCCACACGCCGTGCTCCAGCTCCCACCGTCCGGCCGCCATCGCCGCGAACGCCTCAGCCCGTACCGATTCACCCCCGACACGGCGGGATCTGGCATACAAGGTAGGCAGCCGTGCCTCAGCTCCCGGCATGCAGGCGGTCACCAATGCTTCCCCCGTGTCGGCAACCACCCGCAGCGCCAGTTCGCTCCACACACCCCCGCCATGCAGCACATCCCTGCGCACCACCGACTCTCCCACCCCGAAATCACGCACCGTTGGCCCCCTTCGCCCTCATCAGCATCTCCGATTTACAGGGCAGACATACCCCGCAAGGTCGCGCCGACCGTCGCCCACAGCGACGTTCGGAGACGGATGAATCGAAGGTCGCGCCCACACACTGCAATGACGTCAACAGCGCCAACGCTCTTTGCCAGCGCGCTCCTTCACTACGGTCGGCGCCACGACGAGGCCGCCGCGGCCACGCCCCTGTGAGGGCGTGGCCGCGGCGGCCTGACGTGCCAGGACTGCCGTCGGGATCAGAAGAAGCGCAGCCGTACGGGCGAGGCTTCGCCGGGCTCTTGCACGTAGAGCTCCCCGCCGCGGCTGGCCATCTCCTCGAGGTAGGCGTAGACCTGGATGGCACGGTTGATGGTGTCGGTCTTGGTGTCGCCCGACAGGCCGGACGCTGTCTCCAGGGCCGCGGACGAACGGGCGCTGAGGTTGACCGTCACGCGTTCTGCGGTGGTTGTTTCACGCCGGGTGGATGCTGTACTGGCAGTCATCTTCTACGCTTCCCTCAATCTCGTCGCACCGCACGCGGCCCAACCGCGCACGGAGACGGGCCACATGCCTGCATGTGGCGGTTCCCCCCTGACAACCCGGACACGGCAGCCACACCCCGCGGCATGCCCCTCCCCACATCGGGTTGCCGGCCGCAGGCCGGCACCCCGCCGCCTGCAGCCCCCCGGTTCTCCCACGGGTTCCCACGGTCCCGCACCGCTTCTTGCAGTGAACCCAGTACACCCTTCTTACCCGTAATCGTCAAGCAGAAAACAGCGTAACTGCTGCCTATTTTGCAGTCATCACGCATCGCTACGCCGGTCGCCACGAATCGCCACCTCGGGACCACGGCTGGCACAGCCTGAGAGCCGTTACCCCCAAGGGCCCACCCGCACCGCGGGTCTGACGGGAAGGAACCCTCCACGTTCTCGCTTCAGAGGTCCGGCAACGGGCCCTGCCTATGGGCAGGTCGGCGCGAGCGTCGCCATCACTCCGCGGAAAGCACCGGAGGAAGGACGTCCGCTTGCGGCCATCAGATCCCATGCGCAACACCCGTCCTTCGGGCATCAACAACTCCCGTATGTGACCCCTTATCTGCTGCATATGTCAAGCAGACGTCTGGTTAAAACGCATACCACCAGACGACCGGCGGATGTCGTACCACACGGAGATGCTGCCGGTCATGACCCCGGGACTACGCCGGGGCCTGCTCGACGCCCGGCGGATGCTGCGCGCAGGACGGTCCCGCTCCGTCGGCCGGCCCCTCACCATCGTGATCGACGGTGAGCGCGGCGCCGGCAAATCCACCTTGCTGGCCCTGATCGGCCGCGGGCACCAGGGCCTGATCGAGCAGATGTCCGGCCCCGATCCCGACCGGATCCCGGTCCTCTACGTCAACGTCCCGGCCAACCGTGACAGCACCCTGCACTGGTCCCTGCCCTTTGCCGAATACCTCGGCCTGGACCACACCCGCCCCACCGGTCGGGGCCGTGAGGACTACCGCAGCACCGACATGACCATCGCCATCACCCATGTCATGCGGCACAGCAGCACACGGCTGGTCCTCATCGACGGTGTCGAACGCATCCGGGAAGCGGAAATGCGTACCGCATTCGACTACTTCCAGGCGTTGCAGGACCAGACTCAGGCCACGCTCATCTACTGCGGTACCGGCGCGAGCGACATCGTCCAGGACGCCCGCAACGACTCCCGGCGCGCGGCCCTGCCCGTCACATCCGCAGGCAGGCGCCCGAGCTACGACAGCGAACTGCCCATCTTGTGGGTCAACCGCATCCCCTACAGCCCCAAGGACCCCGGGCAGTGGGAAAGCGTCGTCAGCGCCTTCGACGACGACTTGCGCCTGTTCAAGCACGCCAAAGGCAGCCTGGTCAGCCTCAGCGAGTACCTGCACCAGCGCACCGGCGGCTACATCGACAGCCTCAACCACCTCATCTGCCAGGCAGCCCAGGAAGCCATCGACAACAAGTCCGAGGCCATCACCCGTGAACTCCTCGACGACATCAACATCGGCCGCGACTACGCACCGCCCCAGTAGCCAGACCGCTTCCCGCCTCTTGGCGGGGCCATCGCCGAGACCGGCGCAGCCCTCGTACTCGGCTTCTTCCTGTCACCGGCACCGTCGTCGCCTGCGGGCAGCATGCACGCCGGGCAGATGTCCGCCCGGGCCGACGCCGAAGAGCCCGAAAGGGGGTGCCCCCCACCAGGAGTCGGCCGGGACATCGCCCGCAGCACGTTCCGCCAAGTGCCCAGCGCCATACTGGCAGGCATGAAAGACACGACGCTCAAGATCGACGTAGCCACCCGGGACCGGCTGGAGGCTCTGGCCCGGGCGCGCGGTCTGACGATGCGTTCGTACGTCGCCGCTCTGGTGGACGACGCTGAGCGGGCGGAGCGGCTGGATACCGCCACCGCGATCTTCAGGCGCACTGTCAGCGAGCCCGGAATCGCTGAGGCTTTCGACCAGGATTTCGGAGGCCTGCCGTAAACGGCCCCCGCACCGGCGTGACCCCTGAAACTGCTGGTCAAGAAGTGACGGCCCATCATTTCGTGACTGCATCCGGCGAAGAGCGCACTTCTCATCCGCATACGGCCAGACCGACGTCGGCGAGCGCAACGGGCTGAGCTGGTTCTCCGGTTCCGCCGGACGACCGGGGCCTACGGTTCCCTGCATGACCGCTGCTCCGAAGCCGTACAACCTCACCGGGCTCACCCTCTACATAGACACCCACATCATCGATGCCGCCGATGACGCGTCCGCATGCCTGAGGCGCCTCCGCGAAGAGGGGTGGATCAACCTCCAGCGGACCGACACCATGGACACGGAACTCGCCGACGCGCCGGCCGAGAAATGGGCGGACCTCACCGAGGCCAGCGCCGAGTACCCGGAAGCTCTCGGGCCCATGGTGTGGGGGCACTCTCGCTGGGACTCTGCTGTCTGGGGCAGCGAAGAGGACCGCATCCGCATGGATGACGTCTTCGCCGTCCTTTTCCCCAACGCGGACCGGACGACCGCACGGAGGAATCACATCCGTGACGCCATGCATGTCTCCATCTCCATCCGGTACGGGGGCTTGGGCTTCGTCACCCGTGAACGGCGCCTTTTGAACAAGGCACAGCAGATGGCGGAGCGCTTCGGCGGCTTCCGTATGTGGTCGCCCGAGCAGGCCCTCCACGAGGCGGCCGCCCGCGTCCGTAGCCTGCGGGAACTGCACCGTCTCGAGCCGCACCGCGGTGCTCTGCCGGCGTGGCCGGCCGACGGTGATTTTCCCGGAACGCCTGCCGTCGAATAGCCGGCGGTGAGGACCTCGCGTCCTCAGCCGGTGACCTGCGGTGTCCTACGGCGTCCCGTCGACGATGGCCATCAGCCGGGTGATGGCCTCGACGTGCTTGCCTCGGGCGGTCATGTATCCGGCGATCACATCCCGGTCAGGCCTGTCCGCGGTCGGCAGTTCGGCAAGGACCCGTCGGGCTCCCGCGGCCCCGAAGTCATCGGCCCAGCCGTTGTTGCCGTTGGTGTAGAGGGCCTTGAGGGCGGTGATCTGGTCGGAGGTGCGGGTGTCCTGGGTGATGCGGCCTGTCCGCAGGTCCAGGGCGCCGGTCTGCATCGCCCAGCCGATCATCGGCGTCGCGGAGTGCTCGACCACGGCCATCGCGTACCCGCGGGCATGCTGCCTGGCGAGGTCCATGTCGGGGAAATCAGGCACGTATGCGAGCACAGCCCCGCAATATCCGCCTGCTGTCCCGCCCTTGCGCGTGACCGTCAGGTGGGCAGCAGCAAATGCCCTGATCACATCGGGACCCATCGTCTGTTGGGCCTGGGACTCGGTGACCAGCACAGGCTTGACCCCCAGCCCGGCTGCCTGCTCACGCACCCAATCCGCCGCCAAGCGCCCGGCGTGCTCGTCCCAGTCGACGCCCGGTTCATAGGGAACCCATGCCGCGGTGTAGGTGCTCTCGGTCATGGCTGCGAGTCTACGAACCACCTGCGACAATCCGGGGCCGACGCGTCCCGAAGCAGTTCAATCTCCTCGTCAGCGCGGAGAAGACGTCCAGGGGCAGCGCTGGCGGCTTTGCCGTCTGCTGCGGCCGGTAGAGCGCCTGTTCCCGCAGGCTCCGCCTTCAGGCAGCGAGGGCCGGCAGGCATTCCCCCGCCCCGGCCAGAACGGTCCGCCGTCATCTACTGCGGTGCCTGGTCCCGATCCCATGCGTGTGCCTTGGCGCTCAGGCTGTCCACGATCTCCTTCCACCGCCAGGTGTCCGCGACCGTCACGGAGGTACCGACATCCTCCAGGCGCCAGGCGGCCAGTTCATCCAGCTCGGATATCAGCGTGCTGGTGTCGAGCGGGTAGCGGGTGCGATGCCTCTCACCGCGCAGCGTGGTGGCGATGTAGTGCAGGCGGTGTGCGGCCCGGTAGTAGGACACCTGCCCGGAGGTCAGGCGACGGACGGCGTAGCCGCCGCACTTGCCGCACCAGTGCATACCCTCGATCCGCAGAAGCTGCCCGAGTGTCAGCACGTCGTCGTGGCGGCTGACGCCGCGGTCGCCAGCGTGCCGGCAATCCGGTGAATGGCCTTTGCCCTGGACGAGCGGGTCGGCGTTGGTGGTGTAGATCTGGACATCGGCCAGGGGGGCCAGCGGAATACCGGAACCGCTGCTCCAGCGATCCTCGCTGGGGGCCCGGAACGGCTTGAGGTCGATGGTGGACATGGCAAGCAGGCCGTGCCACACCGCGTACGGGAAGGCGGGGGAACGGCGGCCGTCCCTGTCGTAGCCGCCGTCGAGGGTGCGCAGGTCCTTCACGCCGCGTGCCATGGCCAGGCAGCGAAGGCGGTGTTCCCGGTCGCGGTCGGAGTACGACCGGCGCTCCATGGCCTGTAGACCATCGTCGACGCCAAGATGCCCGCCGAAGGACGGATCACTGTGGTCACGGATATACGCGGCGGAGGGGTGCGCCTGGTCGGATGCGTCATCGGGCTCGTCGGCTGTGGGGGTCTTCCACGGTTCGATCAGGTGATCCGGCAGGTCGGACGCACCGGCGACAATGATTCCCTGCCATCCCTTCGTGCAGCGCTTCTCCAGAGCGCTCAGGGGCACTACCTCGGCTCCCTGTTCGGCGGAGAAGACCAGATAGAGCTGGTCGGCATTGCCCGAGGCAGCGCGCAGTGCTTGCAGGTGGGCGGCGGTGACCGGGCGGCGGTCGGCGATGGGGGTGTCGTCGAAGATCCCCGGACCGATGGGGCCATCTGCTGCGGTCGCGGGCCGGTCGCTGTCCGCGTCCGCGGTGCTGCTGGGCGCGGCCTGGTGTGGTGTGCAGGCGAGTGCCGAACGGCGGTCGAGCAGGCGGTCGGCGATAAGTTCGGGGACGCGCACGGTCACCATGCCACGACCCCAGTCGGCGTCCTCCAGGTAGCTGACCAGCACCCCCAACTCCCATGTACCGAGACTGTCGAGCCACTCTCGGCCGCGCGCGTGCGGCTCCTCTTCTGCCGCGTCGGGAAGTGTCACGGACACGAGGACCTCCGGGGCAGCCCCGGCGGACGCGGCCGTCTGCTGCGCGCGGTCTGCCCAGGTAGCGAGGAGGACCTCGGCGCCGGCCAGTGCCTGGTCGCGGCCCTTGCGCCTGCTGCTGATGCCGTCGAAGAGGTAGTGGACGATCCACGAGTGCTTGTCCGGGTGGTCCCAGCCGTCCGCGGCCTCCCGCTGCCATCTCCCCCACAGTGAACGCAGTCCGCGGGTGATGTCGGCCGCCGTGCCCAGGACCGTGAACGCCTCGTCGTCGTAGGGCAGTTGCGGGTCTTCCATGGCGGCCACCGCGGCGGCGGTGAGCAGTCCCGCCCGATCAACGAATAGCGCCCCCTGGCCGCGCAGGGCAGCCAGATACTGCTCTTTCACCAGGAGCCGCGGTTGGGCCCACTGCCCGAGCCAGGGAAAAGCAAGGACTGCCTGCCGGGCCTGGTGCAGGCTCGTCGCAGCGCTGCGCCACTCGGCCAGCACCCCGTCCCGCAGCCGTTCAGCTTCCTGGCGGGCCTCGCTGACGTCATCAGCATCGTCGTCATCCTCGACATCAGGGTCCGGCGGTGCGGAGTGCAGCAGTGTGGCGGCCGCCTCGACCTCCTCGTGGTCCCAGTCCTCGTTCTCGTCCGCCCCGATATAGGAGCCGAGTTGGTACAGCAGGCCCAGGCCGCCCAGTGCCTCCAGGAAAATCCCGAGGCCGGTCTCCCGCCGCACCCGAGGTCCGCCGGCTGCGCAGTGCGTGCACAGCCTGCCGACCACCGACGCATCCAGCAGCACCCGGAGTGCCTCCGCCTCGCGTCCCCGCAGATAGCTGCACTTCCTTACGGCGTGCAGTTTCGCCTGCTTGCCCCCGGCCGCGTACACCGTCACCCGCGTGCCCTCGAACGGACCAAGCGGAACATCAGGCGTTAACGAGTAACCCAGCACCAAGCCTCCCCAAAACCGGCAGTGGTACCGAGCCTAGAAGCAGGCACCGACACCCGGCGGGCCGTCAGCAGATCCGGCCGTCCTCCGGCATGCGCCGAGCGAAACCATGCCGATGAGATCCCCCGGTAACTCTCTGTCCCCGGCTTGCCCCGTCCCTGGCGGCGCAGACTTCGCCGACGCCGAGATCCGCCGCGCCGTCCTGGCGCGCCCAGCAGGGGCGCGCGCCCTGCTGTGTCCGCCGACCGGTCCGGCCCCTGGGCATCGCCGCGCGCCGGCAGTATGAACGCTCCGGGCCAGGCGCCCTACGCGACCGGTTAGTGGGAAGGACTGGCGTGGAGCTGCTCCAGGATCTTCTCCATGCCGAGCAACCCGGCATCCAGGCTGATCTGCTGGAGCCAGCTGTCGATGAGGGCCTGGCGCTCCGCTGGGTCGCGTTGGTCGATACCGGGATCGGCGAGCAGGCTGGCCCCGCGGGAGGTGCCGGCATCCAGGATCGAGGTCAGGCCGTTGCCCTCGAGGAGAACCGGTACGTCGGTGCTGCTCTTGAAGTCCAGGCCGATCGGCTGCGGCACCACCAGGGGGTCGACGCCGGCGAGCGCGGCCAGCGCGGTGGTGACCGGTGGGTCGACCAGCGAGGCCGCCAGGGCGTCGACAAGTTCGTATAGGCGTGCCACGGAGAGGCGCAGGTTGCCTGGCTGTCCTGAGGTCGTGTGGCTGATGCGCACAAGGACTTCCAGGGAGACCTGCAGGTGCGAGACGGGAGCACCGTAGGCGGCTGGCAGGTCGACCTTGGCTATGGCCTCCAGCGGGAAGGGCGGCTCTCCGCCCGGCCCGCCCTGCCACAGAAGGCGGACGTTGCGGGCGCGGTTGAAGCCCGACCGGTGGAACGGGTTCATGCCTCCGGTCCCCAGCGATGCGGACCAGTGGAGCAAGGTCCGGTACAGGGGCGAGGCGTTCAGGGCGGCGGCGAGTGCCTGCACGCCGCGTTCGGACAGCGGGCGCCAGGTGGCCGAGGCATCGACCGGCACGAACATGCCCGTGCGCACGACGAAGTCGGCTGCTTCCTGGCCGTCGCCGCGGAGGGGAAGTTCTGCCGGCGGCAGCCGCATGCCGGTGGCCATCATCTGGGGTGCGGTCTCGCTGATCAGCTGTGTCAGACGCGGCAGGTCTGCGACCGCGTTGCGTCCGTGAAGGCGGATCGGGGCTGCGCCTCCGATCAGTAGCGGGCGCGGCGCTTTCGCGGGGTCGACACGGACGACTAGGACCATCAGGCCGTCGGTGCCCGGCAACGCGACCGGGATGATCTCCGGCTCCCAGGGCGGCTCGAGTTTCTGGTGGCAGGCGTTGACGATCTGGACGATTGTGGACTCCGGGACGCCCGTGATCCGGTCGGGCACGTTGCGTTCGGTGACGCCGACCAGGATGAGCCCGCCGTAGCTGTTGGCCATCGCTGCGGCCGAGTCGGGGATCTTCTGCGCGTAGCTCTCCTTGTACTCCAAGGTCAAGCTCTCAGGCTGGCCGACGGCGACCAGCTCTCGCACGCGTTCCAGGGTCACGTCTTCAGCGCGGCAGGCGAACAGGGAAGCGGTAGACGTCACACGGGCCGCCCGTCGATCGGATGAATGTGGTTCGAGGGTTCACCCGGTCACGTTAGCGAAGCAGCTCAGCATGGCGTCGTGGAATTCCTGCCTTGCATCGCGGGTGGTGAACATCCTCGGTGGCTCCGGGCGCGTGCCCAATTGGAAGGGCCAAGAAGCGGCTACAGATCCAGTCCCCCGGGCTGCGAGCGAGGCGAAGCCGTATCATCGGCCGCAGAAGGTTTCGACGGTGGAGGCCGCGTCGTACTGCCCGTAGAGCAGGAAGAACCGGAGCTGCTGGTAGACCTGGACAGCCCTCTTGAGGAGTTGGCTTCCCCAGCCGGGCCGCGGGTCGGCGAAGGCTAAGACCGCTGATCTGGGCGACGCTCAGGGCGGAAGGTCAGCGCCGGTGGCCAAAGCCGCCAGCGGCAGGGGCCAGCAGCGTGGCCGCCGGGCCCTTTGGCTGCCTTGCTGGGATCCGGTCCCGACTCGGCCCCCGCCGGCGCCCCCAGCCGCAACTCCACTTGCTTCGAGGCAGACCTGTGACTGTGCTGCGTAGCTGTCCAAAGTTTGCAGGCCAGGTGGCTATGTCCAGAGGGCGGATCAGGGTGGTATTCAGGCGTACCTGGCGCTTAGCCAGGGGCGGCAATTTGCTGTTGGGGCTGGGTGGCTCGGCTTCGCGCGAATGAGCTCCAGCAGGCGGCGCTGCCGTCACTCGGCCGAGGCGATCTGCCACTCGATACCCAGCCTGAAGGCCGGCTTCAGCCACAGCACGCTCGGGCAGTCCCAGCCATACAGCGAGGGCTCTCTCACGAAGAAACGCTGGTCGTTTGCGGCCAGCCCGGCGGCCGACACGTAGACAGCGGCGAGTCCATCGGTCGTCATCTTCTCCCAGTCCGGTCCGATGGGGAACAACGGGCTCGGCCTGCGCAGCGGGTAGGTCGAGCACAGACGATCCAGGTCTTCCGCCGTGTCGATCTGGTACACCCGTGCTCCGGGAAGCGGCTCAATGATGACGGCGGTGTCGTATGGCCGTCCCGAACTCTGGTGGAGGAAGGGGTGCGGAATCCGCTCGGGTGCATTGCACCAGTTGGTCCAGTCGGTCGTTGCCGGAGCGCCTTCGGGTAGTCGGGGGACAACCGGGGAACACCACAGACCCCCCATCGGCCGAGCCCCCATCGGCCGAGGAAGGTCAGCTTGGTTGCGGATCTCCTGGAAGGTTGCCGCGCTGGGCAGTTCGGCGTCGGCCGGAAACGCGAACGCCATTGCCGGGAGCTGTTCCGGGCCGAGGTAAGAAAGCATCAGCAAGGCCCTTCGCGTCGAGGTGGCCGGGGGTAGGAGCGTAGTGGAGCGGTCGGCTGCCTGAGTCCCTTACCCGGCCCGGCCGACGCTCCAGCGGATCTGACATGGTGCGCGTAGTATCCCGCCCGGCTCGCCGAGCACGCGAACGATGGTCTCCTCGGTGGCACGGTCACCTTGCAGTACCAGCTCAGCTGGCGAGCGATGTCCGGGAAGCAGGACTCCAGGGCAGCGTCAGACGCTGGCCGGTGAGGTCTTCAGGCAGGCCAAGCAGCGTGAAAGCTTTGGTCATCAGCCCTGGATCATGGCCATCTACGGTGCAACGTCACAGGACCAGGCCTGTGACCTGCGCACTTGCCGCTTGCCGCTTACCGCTTACCGCTTACCGCTTGCAAAAATTAGCGCAACCATGCTGCCAGCAGTACCGGTGTGTCCAAAACCCGAATCGGCCCTTGTTGCCGATCCGAAGGCCATGACGCGCAGCTCGCACCCCCACCCCCCATTTTCGCTCGTCGTGCGTCAACGCCCGTCCCCGTGGGGCATACTGAGCCCACGTCAGGCGTGTCCGCAGCACAGGACGGACAGCCTGTTCCGAGAAGAGCGAAAGCGCACAGGTAGAGATTTAGTGAATAGGCCGTGGAGTCTGGTCACTGCTCGTTCTATTAACGTGCAGTAGTTTCCGGCCGCGCCCAAAAACCCTAGTATCTCCCCCGCTAGTACACTCGCATAACCTCTCGGTTCGGGGTTCGCGCCTGCACTTGGGCGCTTCGCATACATGCTTCGAAGAGCACCGGCATGGCATTGGGCCACGCCGGTGTTTGGCGTGCCCGCACGCCTCGGCGCTCGCGCGCCGCCTCTCCTTGTCATCGCCGGCCGCTGTCGGCTTGTCAGGCACGAGGCGGCGGGGCCGCCATGTGCCGGAAGGGCACATCGGTGAACCTCCCCTCTTCTGCTCCCGTCAAGGGGACCCTGACAGGACTGTCGGCTGCCGCGGCCGGATCCATGACAGGAGCGCCGTGGTGGGCCGTAGCTCTCATTGTTTTGGCCGGGAGTCTCGCCCTTCCCATGACGAGCCTGATCCTGGACCACGTAAGGCAGCGGAAAGGAAGTCTGCTGGATGAGAAGTTCAATGCGACCGTGGATCAGGTAACAGATCCCGAGCGGAAATTGCAGTGGATCACTTACCGGCAGGAGATTGGAAGAACGTCTCTACGGCCTGCTGAGTCCCCACCTGACGGGCAGCCACCCGCAATCCGAGACAACACCCGCCAGCCGCCGGAGACTTGACGGCACCAGGAGCGCATCCCGACAACTCCCACGGAGCACAGCCCCGGCCCGCCGCGGCGCGTGGTAGCCGGCCGGGTTCAGCAGCCCGGCCCGAAGCCCGGTCGGCGCGGCGGCGCCCCGAACTCCCGCCGCTCCGGCTGACAACGGGCATCGCACGTTCCCGGGCCGGGTGCGGATGCGGCACCGGCCGAACGGCGGGCTACTGCCTACATCATGAGGACCAGTCATCCCGCGCAGGAGCCCGCCGCCGACGCGGCGCTGAACTAGTGTCTGACCCCGTCGGGCACGCAGCGCTACCGGTGCCGGATCAGTCCCGGCACCATGATCCGCTGCCTATCGCTCCTGCGCGATGGGGGCCTGACCGGTCCGGGGGGACGCAGCGTGTACGTGTCAGAGGTGCTGATCGAGCGGTTCCGGTCGTGCGAGATTGCCCGCGTTCCTTTGCGCGAGGACATCACCGTCCTCGTCGGCGAGAACAACGCGGGCAAGTCGACAATCATCGAGGCACTGCGGCTTCTCACCGATCCGCTGGACGGACGACGATCACGGTACTTCGAGGAGAGCGACGTCCTGCGGTCGGCCACGGCGCAGATGCCCGGTCCGAGTCTGCAGTTGGATGTGGCCGACATCAGTCCCCGCCAGAGTGGGGCCTATCTCGAAGCTCTTGTCCACGAGAGCGGTCCCACCGACCGGCGGCGGGCGCGATGGCAGGTGTCCTACACGCCGCCGCAGGGCAGTGGCCGGCGTGGCAGCAGCGCCTGGGCCCAGGGGGCATCGCAGCCGGTCACGGGCGAGCCTGCAGTGCGCGGCGGTGTGCGGCATGTGTACCTGCCGGCGCTCCGGGATGCCGAGCGGGAGCTGGCCTCGGCAGGCGGGGACCAGGTGAGGATGATCCTGCGCGGGTTGCTCGGGGACGACAAGCGCGTGGAGGAATTCGTCGAGCGCGTCGGCGGCCGCCTCAAGGCGGTCACTGACGACGTCGATGTCACAGCCGTCCGCGACAAGATCAACATTCCGTTGGGCGATCTGACGGCAGGAGCACATCCCCAGGCGAGCGACCTGGCGCTGGCAGAACCCACCTTCTCGTCGATCGCAAGGTCATTGCGGGTGCTGCTGGGTGACACCGGCGCGGCTGCGGCTCCTTTGACTGCTTCGGGTCTGGGCTACGCCAACACACTGTTCATCGCCACGGTCATGGCCGAACTGGACGCAGCCGCCGAGGCCGACTTGACCGTACTGCTGGTGGAGGAGCCAGAGGCCCATCTTCACCCGCAACTGCAGACCCTGCTGCTGCGGTACCTCCAGCGCCGCGCAGAGCGGTCACGCAACCGCACCGTCGAGGACCCCTCCCAGCCCGCGGGACACCTGCAGATCGTGGTGACCACCCACTCCCCCATCCTGTCCGCCGCAGCAAGTGTCGAGCACCTCGTGGTCATGACCCGGTGCCCTCGGGCCGCATCCGGCACGTGGCAGGCCCGGCCACTGCCCATTCCCCAACTCGGGCTGGACCGGCGCCAGATCCGGCATCTCGACCGCTACCTGGACGCCACCAAGAGCGCTCTGCTGTTCTCGCCCCGCGCGTTCCTGGTCGAGGGGATATCCGAGCTGCTGCTCCTGCCGGCGCTGGCCAAACGGGTCCTGGCTGCGCCGCCCGGAAACCCCACGCCCGGCCAGCGGCAGGCTGCGTTCGAGGCCGTCGAGCGGTTCTTCGGCACCACCCGGGTAATCGTCGACGGCGTGGGATTCGAGGTGTACCTGAAGGTGCTGCTGGCCCCGGTCGACGGTATCTGCCTCGCCCGCAAGGTCGCCGCGATCACCGACACCGACGTCGCCCCGGGCGACCCCGAACCCGAACGACTCACCACCCTGCGCGCTCTTCCCCAGCAATGGGACTCCCCCGGGGAAATGCACCTGGCTGTCGCACCGCGCACCCTGGAGCCCGCCCTGTGGTCCGCCGGCAACCGGGACGCTCTGCACGCCGCGTTCCTGCGATGCGCCCCCAACTCCCAGAAACGATGGGATAACGCCGTCATCGCCAGCACCGACCCCGCCCAGGCCTTCGGTGAACTGTTCATCGAAAAGGAGAAACGGACCCCCGACAGGGCCGGGCAACAACCGCCAGGCACCCCGATCTCCAAGGGCCACTTCGCCCAGGAACTCGCCGACGTCCTCGACGACAGCGCCATGCCGTTCACAGTTCCTGGGTATCTCGCCGATGCCATCCGCTTCCTGTGCACCGACGCCCCACAAGGGCCTCCCCCCGCCGCTGAGGAGCCGACAGACCAGGCCGCACAGCAATGACCACCCCCGAGACCGGGCAGCCTGCGGACGATGACAACGGTCAATCGCAGACCCAACTCCGCGCCGCCGCCTTGGGCCAGCAAGCGGCCGCAGCCAGCGTCCGCGCCCCGGCCTACGTGCCCGCATGCCCCGGAGCGGGCAAGACGCACGTCGTGGCCACCCGGCACCTGCAGTCCACGCCCGTACCGCTGCGCGCCGGCCGGGCACTGATTTCCTTCACACGCGTAGCACGCGACCAGATCGCCCGACGCTGCCGCCAAGCGGGGCGCAGCGACCTTGTGCAAGTCCCGCACTTCATCGGGACCTTCGACTCCTTCGTATGGGAATTCCTGGTCAAACCGCTGCGACCGGCCGACCCAGCACCACGGCTCCTGGAATCCTGGGGAGCTGTCAAAGCCCCCGTGACCGGCCTCGACCGCGCCATGTTGCTCGGCCAGTTTCCCCTGGCCATTGAAGTCACCGGCAACGGGATGAACGAACGCGTGGCGTGGGAACTCGTGGACGCCGACACCGAACGGACACTCGCCGACAGCGCCTACAACCGCACGGCGTGGCAGGAGGCCATCCTCACCACACGGAACCACTGGTGCCAGCGGGGCTACTACACCGGCCACGAGGCCCGCTACCGGGCTCTGTGGCACCTGCGGACACCCGCCAAGGCCCAGTGGCTGGTGCCTCCCCTGCTCTCCCGGTTCGCCGAGCTCATCGTGGACGAGGCGCAGGACTGCTCGGCAGCCGACCTGGCGATCCTCGGGCACCTGCACGACGCCGGACTACCGCTGATCCTTGTCGGCGATCCCGACCAGGCCATTTATGCCTGGCGTGGAGCCGAGCCCCAAGCTCTGCAGGACTTCGCCACACGCATCAATGCCGCCACGGTCCGCCTGACCGGCAACCGACGCAGCTCTCCCGTGATCTGCCGGCTCGCCAGCACCCTGCGTGCCGGCTCCCGCCCGCCCGACACCGCAGTAGTGCGGCGGGACAGCATCCCGGTCACCATTTTCCCTACCCGGTTCGCCGCCAGAGGCAGTCAGCACCAGCACGCCCGCAGCGGGCAGCCAGTCGTCGACGTCTTCCGCGCCCACGCCCAGCGGCACAGCATCCTCCCCGAGGGCTGCCTACTGACCGCACACCGCTACGCGACCCTGCCCGGAGTGACCCGCGAACGGCCGGGCGCCAACGCCCTGAGCGCCCTGGCCTGGGCTCACACCGTGGTGCACACCCCTGGAATCGACAGCGGCCAGCTCGCCCGGGCCACGATGGTGGCTTCCCGGACTCTGCTCGGTTACTGGTTCCCTCAGGAGACCAGCAGCCCCGAAAGAATCTGCGTCAACCTCGGCATCCCCCTCGTCCATCTGCACCGCACCTCCTTCGCTTTCCTCTACGAACTCCCCACCCCCCACAGAGACTGGGCCGCCGACGTATGGCAGGCCCTGAAGGCGTGGCCGTCCCTACCCAAAGCCGCGCCCGAAGGTCTCAAAGGCCGCCTCGGCGGCACTGTCACTCTCGCCAGACCCACCGCGGGCACAGGTATGCGGGCCGCAATAGTCCACCAGGTCAAAGGGGACGAAGCCGACGCGGTCCTCCTGTTCCTCCCCGACCCGGGCAACATCAACCGCTGGGCAACCAGCGACCCGGCAACCGACGAACAACTGCGGATCTGGTACGTCGCCCTCACCCGCGCACGACGCCTTGCCGCCCTGGCCGTACCCGAAGACGAAGCAGAGCCACTGCTCCAGCTCCTCACCGCGCACCAAGTACCCGCCGAAGTCCTCTGAAGCCCCGGCCCCAGCCTGCAAAACAGGGAGCCAAGCCCACAACACTCCCCCGGCCCAGCCCAGTAGGCTCAAGAAGCCACCCAAGAACCCTGCACCTGAACGTCCCATCGCCAAGATCGGGGCACCATCTCAAATCCTGGGGCACCACAGGTCAGAGGCATAGCAACCCTCAAGCCTGTGATCACGAACATCGTGAAGCGCTGGCCAGACGCCATGCTTCGAGTCTGCTCCACAATTCTCAGAACCTGGGGCGCTCCAGGTCAGAGAGCATCTAGATCAGCAGACCGCGCCATTCTGAGTGAGCCGACATACTCGAGCACATGCTCAACCTGTCCCCCGCCGGGCCTGACGAGCGGCCGCCGGCATCTCGTACGCAGGCGGACAAGTGGAACGCGAACATGGCGGCGGCCCGGCAGTTCCACGCCCGTGAGGGCCACCTACAGCCGTCCAGGAAGGCTGTAGAAGTCGTGGACGGCGTCGAACACAAGCTCGGCATGTTCGTCGACAACGCCCGCAGGCGGGCCGACAAGCTCAGCCCCGAGCGGCGCCAGGAGCTGACCGAGCTGGGCATGCGCTGGTAGGCGGGTAGCGTCCCTCGGCGACCCGAGCCTTGATATCAGCCAGAAGACTTTGAGTAACTGATTGAATACTCTTTGTAGTCGTCCGCGATGGGCGCGGCGACCCACGATCTAGGGGACTCTTATGCGACGTGTCTTCACCAAGGCGGCCGGACTGGCCGCCGTCGGTGTACTCGCCCTCGCCGCGGCACAGCCCTCCCAGGCCAGCGCCTCTCAGCAGGAGACAGGCCGCGCGGCCGCCGCGGGCCCGGCGTACTTCGTGATGACCGACGTCACGAAGGCGGAGTTCACCATCAAGCTGACGAAGAGCGAGGACATCGAGCACGCCCGCGAACTCCTCAACGGCAAGTCGACCGAAGAGCCCCACGTGATCACCCGGATCGTCAAGAGCACGGCCTCCTATAACCCCAAGTGGGAGTTCCACGCCGACCCCGAGCAGACCCGCTTCTTCACCCATGGGATCGAGGTCTGCGACGCGACCATCCCGTACGTCAACGAGTACCTGGATGAGGCCGGCGGCGCGTTCCTCCCCGGCCGGATCTGGTGCGACTGGACCTCACGTCTCGTCAGGGAAGTGTCCGCCGACTAACCGACCGGATTCCCAGCGGTGCCCCGCTGACACGAAGCGGCCAACGCTCGGCTGCTGCCATCAGCCGGCCACAGGGCCGTACAGCGGCCTTGCCGGGGCGTCCCGGTCGTATCGTCGGACCGGGTTGTCTGTCGCAGACCTGGACGGCCTTTGACGCCCCCGCTACGCTCCAGGGCCTCCTCCGAGCGGACGCGAAGGCTGGAGCGAGCAGCTCAGCGGCACTGTCGCGGCAGTGACACATCCGGCCCCCGCCGCTGTCACCAGGCCGACATGCGCGGGCCAGGGGTTCACCGCTCGTCTCCGGTGGCGGCGTCGTCCCACAGGCGGGCGAGCTTCTTCATCTCGCGCTCCCGCGTGTCGAACCATTCTGAGCGCGCCCACTCGTCATCCAGCCGCTTCTGCTCGTCTGCCTCACGGTGCCGTTGCTCGGCTTCGGCGGCGCGCTGGCGCTGCTTCTCGCGCTGGCGGTACTCGGCTGCCGTGTGGGTGTCGGTGAGCGCCTGGAGCAGCGGTTCGGGCTCACCGCCGCGTTCCTGCGCGACGCGGAACCACACCGGCCCCATGGGTCCGTGCTCCTTCAGACGGTCCAGGGTTGTCATTACCAGCGGGACCTTGCCGGTGAAGTTGAGGTAGAAGTCTTCGTCGATGGTCGATGCGTAGCCGTGCAGCCCGTAGCCCTGGTCGGCGTGTTTCTGCGCGGCCCAGTGCTCGCGGGAGAGGTCGGCCACGGTGCGCATGCGGTTGGTCAGGGCGGTGGGGCCGGCCCCGGTGAGCACGATCGCCAGCGGCGGCAGGCCGGGCAGCCCGGTGCGGGGGTAGAGCGTGGTCCAGAACGGCACCGTGTTCGCCTCGCCGATTGCGCCGCGGCCCGTGCTCGAGGGGAGTGCCGGGTCGCGGACGCGGCGGGCGTAGACGTCGGCGTAGGCGCCGACCTTGTCCGCCAGGACGTGCGCGGGCTCGGTGGAGCGGTCGACCTCCACCATCAGCAGCGGCAGTCCGGCGGCCTTGTCCTGGAACACCGCGTCGGCGCGGACGTTGCGCTTTCCCGAGGACGTCAGCGGGTGCGGGACCTCGGTGCGCCAGGAGGTGACGCCGCCGATCCCGGCCGGGGCGCCCGGCGACCTGCCGCCCCTCGTGAACGCCACGATCGTGGCGTTGACCGCCATCGCGTGCGGAGCGCCCCCGGTGCCCGCTCCCCGCGCGCGGCCGCCCATCACGTCCGGCTCTCGCTTGAGGTGGGCGGCTGCGGAGTCCAGTCCGACCGGGGTCAGGCCCCACAGCTTCTGTGACGGCTCACCGCGGCGGTCCGGCGCACCGAACTTCCCCGCCGGGCCCGCCGGGCTGCCCTCCGAGAGCACCTTGCCCTGGGCCTGGAGCACCAGCAGGGCGTTGCGGATCGCCTTGTTGTCGGACAGGTGCGGGCGGACCAGCTCCATGATCTGCGTCGCGGTCGCCACCTTCAGCACACCCAGTACCCGCAGCACGTCTTCCTGGTCGCGGACCGTCGACCGCGGCCGCCGCGCCTTGTTCTCCCCCGGCTTGGTCACCGGGCCTGCCGTGTCCGCCACGTGTGCCTCCCCTGCGACGTCGGGCTGTGGAGGCTGTCCATGGTCGCCGATGCCGCCGACAGCCCGGCGGCGCCCCCCTTGGCCGGCCGGCGCATCAGCGGCGGCCAGCGGCACGGCCAGGGCCCGCCGCAGGCCCAATCCGCGCGTGGACCCCTCGCGCCCTTCCACCCGCCCCAGCCGCGCCGTCTCCTTTTCATCGGTGCGGCCAAGGAGGGTGGAGGGCAGAGGGGTTGGCAGCACCGGTGACCTCGGGACAAGGGGCCTGACCAGGGGCAACGATCCGTCCGGGCGGGAAGGGGTCGGGTGCACTCCTGGGTACAGGCTTGGGGACACCCATGGGGAACCGGCGGTAGCCGGCCCGCGCACCTGCTCCCGGGACGGGCCGATCGCGCACACGACCGCCGCCGGCGGCCGCCAGCCGGGGCCCGCCGTGCCGTCCGACCCGAACCCCGTGCACTTGACCCAGCCCGCTGACCTGCCCGAACCCCGGCCCTCGCCGCTCCCCCCGTACTTTGCCGCGCCGCAGCAGTGCCCTTCCGTGCCGCTCGGCAGGTCTCCCCAGCCTGCACCCCGCGCCAGCCCCGCCGACCACCGCCGCGCACCCGTCACCGTGTCCACCACCGCGACCCTCCTTCCGACCCGCCAGCAGCCACCGCCGGCGGGCCGCAGCAGCCTGCACGCGCACCCCTCGTACGCGACCTGTTCCCACCCCGCAACCCCAGCGGTCCAGGAGAAACGCGGGCGCCGGCCGACCACGGCGCGGCGTGGTCAAGGGGTGGCCTGCCGTGGAGGCCCTGCGGCGCGGCCGCCGTCCGGACGTCACACCAGTCACATCCACCTCGAATTTGTTCACTGCCACCGGGAAGCGCCGCCGGTTGTCACGGGCGGCCCATGGACGAGGGCAGCAACCGGCCCCCGCTACCCCGACCGAAGGAGACGACCATGAGGCGCAACCCGAGGATCAACCACCTGACGCGGCTGGTCGACAACCTCCTCGACGGCCTCGCCGCACACGGCCGCCCCGCACCGACCGCACCACAGATCCGCGCCGCCCTGCGCGAACTCCAGCCCAGGCGCGGCCGCCGCACCCACCGCCGGCCGAACGCCCGCCGGTAGTCGGCACGCTGGCGACCACGCCGTTCCCCTCACGGGCTGCTGTCAGGTGAGGGGAACGGTGGCCGACGGATCCCAGCTGCGCACCAGGCCCGGCGGAAACGGATCAGTGTCAGTGGCCGGTCAGGTCGCTGGTCACATCTCCTTCCACTCCCTGCACGGCTCTCGCGGTGTGGTCGATGACGTTGCCGTTCGAGCAGTTGTTGGCGTGGTCGCTGACGTAGTCGCCCAGCACCGGGACGACCGCGACTTCCTGGAGGCACACCGCGGCGGCGGTGAAGTTCCAGTTGTTCGCGGCGTTCACGCCGCTGCCGAAGTTGCTGTCGTTGTCCGCGAAGGCGGGAGTGGCACCGGCCGTGGCGGCCAAAGCCACCGCCGCGGCCGTCAGCGCCCCGCGCATGATCATCTTTTTCATGGCCGGGCCAACGACCGCCGAACCGGGAGGGCACGGCCTGCTACGCCGCCCGGAGGACCCGCCGCCGAATCCTCAAGCAGGGCAGCGGCCAGAGACCGGCGGTCACCGGGCTGTGGTCACGGTGATGACAGTGTCAGGGCAGTCGGCGAGGGTGCGGGCGAGCGCTTCCTGTTCGGCGGTGTCGATGTCCAGGCCCCACCGGGTCTTGTCGGCGATCCAGTCGGTGACGTAGGTGCAGCGGTAACCGGCGGCCGGCGGCAGCCACTGCGACGGGTCCCTGTCGGCCTTGGACCGATTGGATTTCGCGGAGACCGCGACCAGATCCCGCGGGTCCCCCAAGTCGTTCGCGTAGTCCTGTCGTTCCTTGGGCGTCCAGGCCGAGGCACCGCTGTCCCAGGCTTCGGCGAGCGGCACCAGGTGTTATCCGCCCCCTCACGTGCCTGCCGCTGACATCCGTGACAGAGGGCGATTGCCCGGTTTCCTTTCTGTGAGCGTTGCGTTATCCGGTGCAGCGGCTATTTGCCGCTGACAGTGATGACAGGCAGGGGGATGTGGTGGCGAGCACCCAACGGGTGGCGACCGGGGCCGGGCCGACGTGGACGGTGGTCGCGGGTGACTTCCGGGTCGCGGAGCCGGCTGAGCAGTATCTGGAGTACCTGCGGGGGACGGACCGGTCACCGAACACGATCAGGAGTTATGCCCGGGGCCTGGCGCTGTGGTGGTCGTTCCTGGAGTAGCGCTCGCAGGGATGGGACACGGTCGGCGTGACCGAACTCGGCACGTTCGTAGGGCAGTTGCGTCGCGGTGGGGTCGCGGAGGCCGTCGTCCCGCTGCGCGCCGCGGAGAGGGCGGCCGATGCGACGGTGGCGAGTCGGGTGCGGGCGGTGCTGGGCTTCTACCGCTACCAGGCCGCACGTGGGGTCGAGGTCGCGGGCCGTCTGTACGAGACGGTACATGCCAGGCCGGGCAACTATCTGCCGTTCCTGGAGCATGTGGCCCGCAAGCAGGGCCGGCATTCGAGTGTCGTGAAGGTCCGGGTCCGGGTGAAGCCCGTCCCTGTTCTTCTGCCAGGGCAGATGGCGTCACTGCGCGAGTCGGAGGCGTTGTGGGATCCGGTTGTCGGTGCCTGGTCGGGTGAGTTGCGGTACCGGTTGCTGTGGACGCTGCTGGAGGAGACCGGTCTGCGGCTGGGCGAGGCGTTGGGGCTGCGGCACCGGGACTGGAAGACCGGCACGGGTACCACCGCCCAGGTCGAAGTGGTGCACCGCGAGGACCATCCGCACGGTCTGCAAGCCAAGAGCGGCTACCGACGCGTCTTCGTCGGCTCATCCCTGGACCGGCTGTACGGGGACTGGGTGTGGGCGCTGTGCGAGGCCGGCGCCGACGTCGAACTCGACGATTGGGATGACGCCTACATTTTCTGCAACCTGTACCGGGGCCGTCTCCAGCAGAAGTGGGCCCGCGAGTTCATCGCCGCGCAGGGCGCCCCAGAGGGAACGGACCCGCCGTATCTCTTCCTGCAGACCAAGAACAACCGGCTCGGGAAGAGGCCCTACGCTTCGGCGACGTTCCACAGTCGACTTGGCGTGCTGACCGAGGAGCTGGCCATCACCGACAGTGTCGGCCGCCCCGTCAAGGTGTCCAAGACCCACACCTTCCGGCACACCCGGGCGACCGACCTGATCAACGCCGGGGTGCCGATCCACGTCGTCATGCGCTACCTGGGCCACATCACTCCGACCATGACCATGCACTACGCCAAGACCCTGGCGGTGACGGCCGAGCGCGAGTTCTTGCGCTACAAGAAGGTGACGGCCGGACCGCCGAGGTCGATCCGAGCGACCTCTACGACCTCCTGCACCTGGACCAGCGCGCTGACCGGGTTCTGCCGAACGGCTGGTGCATGTTGCCGCCCCGGCAAGTCTGTTCGAAGGGAAACGCCTGCCTGAGCTGCGACAAGTTCGTCACCGATGCCAGCCATCGCGAGGAACTCCAACACCAGCTTCAACAGTCGGAGGCGCTGATCACCCGGCGTCAGACCCAGTTCACCGTTCGCCACGGCGAGCCGATGGGTGAGGACAACATCTGGCTCGCCGGTCGCCTGTCCGAGACCCGCGCACTGACCAAGGTTCTCGTCGCCCTGGACCAGGTCAGCGTCCACGAGGACGGGCAACTGCGGGCGGTACGCGGAGCCGGTGCGGCCGACCGCCCCGAACTGCCGGCCACCACCCCACCGCAGGAGCCGACCGCATGACACCGCTGCCCGAACATCTCCGCCAAGCCATCCGTGCCCGGACCGAGGAAACCGAGAAGCGGGCCCGCGCCGCCCTCGCCCAGCTGGCCAAGGCGGGAAGGCCCATCAGCTTCACCGCCGTGGCCCGGGAGGCCGAGGTGAGCACCGACTTCCTGTATCGAAGCCCGGACCTACGCGCCCAGATCGAACGGCACCGCGACAAGGCCGGGCAGACTCTGACGAGGCCAACAGAACCCTTGGAAGATCGGTCAACCTCAGCTGCGGTGCGGGCGCTGAGCGCGCGCCTCACACGCCAACAGCAGGATCATCGGGCAGAGGTTGACCGGCTTCGCAAGGCTTTGGAGGTGGCCCAAGGTGAGAATCTGGACCTGCGCAGGCGCCTGGCCCACTACGAGGCCTGACGGACCCAGGCACCTCGCGCTCTGGTAGACAGCCTGTGACCGAGTCGTCAAAGGGCATGAGGTGCCAGATGTGGTGGAAGCGACGCCGGGAAGAGAACTCAGCCGTACCTTCTCCGACGGAGCGATGGCCGACCGCGTGGGACGAACCTGGAAGGCTTACAGCGGCGCAGCGGGTTCGCGCTGTCGTCCACGCCATCACCGATGGGACCACGGCCCGCCCCGAGCAGATCCGGGGCCTGCCGGCAGAGGCCGTGCTGGCGGTCGAGCGTGACCAGCAGGTTCCGATGGCAGATGCCTACCGAGAGTTCCTCTCGCTGATCGGCGGTGGCGCAGGTCGATTCATGCGTGGGGAAGACGTCTACTACTCCCGCGTTCTTGGACTGGGAGAGGCGGCCCGCGAGCTGCTCGAGGAGAACGACTCCCCCTTCCACTTCGAACCAACTGACCGCGTCTTCACCATGCATCAGGGTTACCAGTTCGAGTTCATGCGCGGCACCGGGCCAGACCCCGAGGTCTGGTCCTACTCCGAGGGCATGAACGGCGACGTTCCCTTCCGCAGCCATGCCTCTTTCACAGACTGGCTTCGTGCGACTGCGGAAGCGGAGATGCCGGTCTGGAAGCGGCACGCCGCGACGGTACGCGAGGAGATCAACGCTGACGGCACCATTACTGAGCACTGGTAGCCAACCTGGGCGTCAGCGCTCACAGCTCCAGTGTCAGGAGGAGCGGAAAGGCGCGTGCCTGCGGCGAGTTCTGTGGGCGCCATGCCGTCGACAGCTGTACCTGGGACATCGCGTTCTCAGCTCGCCGTAGGTGCAGATACCAGGTGGTCGATGTCGAGCTTGCTCGCGTCGTCGATGTACATGTCGTCGTACGGGCTGAGCCAGGTGCCGCCGGTCAGCGCGCAGCGCGGGCCCTGGACCGGGGCTGTGAGCGCGTCCCGTTTCAGCACCTCCTGCCGGGTCGAGCACCCGTCGCCGTCGGCGTCGATCCAGTGCCGGAACTTGCTGCGCTCGTACCCGGTGCGGTCCTCCGCCCGGACCGGAAGCGCCGCCAGCGCCTGGCTCACCGGAAGGGAAACCGTCTCCCCCGCCGTGCCGGATGTGGGCACGGAAGCCGCGGCAGCCGGGCCCGCGAGCGGCAGGGTCAGGACGGCCAGAGCGGCACCGGAGGCGAAGACCGTACGCCGCATCGAAGAAAGGATCATGACCGCTTCGTACCGGACAACCCGTCCCGCACCGGGCACCGTCACCCCTGCCGGGCACGTCGCCAACCAGGAGCCGCCCCCTTCGATCCGTCAGGCGCCGGAAAGTCAGACCGCGGTGACCGCCGATGCACCCCCGGTCCGGCCGTCCAGGTGTCGACCGCGGCGCGGCGTGGTGGCGGGGTGTCCGGTCCTGAGCAGGCCGCCGTCCAAGAGGTCGAACACCTCGCTGTCGAACTCCTGGACGGCGCGTCCGTCCGGTCCGGGCAGCCACACCTCGACGGCGCGGCCCGGGTGGATGCCGGTCCCGGCGGCAGTCACCCGGGGCCCGGCGCCCGCGCAGGATCCCGTGCCCGCGGTCCAGGCCCGCCCACGCCGTGGCGCTGACCCGCAGCCGCACCTGCGCGCCCGGCCACTGGCCCGTGGCCGGCAGGACGGTACCGGCCATAACACGGATCTTTCGGCCGCCCCGCGATGTCGGCCCGGCTGCGGTGAGGACTCGATGCCCGCGTGGGGGCGCCCCGATGGCTGCGGGCTTTCCCCCGGATGACGCGGGTCATGTCATGAGGAAGGTCTCTCCTCCTCGTTGCCCGGCTCAATCCCCGGTCAATGACTCCCGCGGGCCGGGCCTCCATCGGCAGGATCCCTGTTGCCCCGTGGATCACTGGCAGACCGCCGGAATGTTCCCGAGATGACCGAACGCCACCCCCATCACGCTCCGCAATCAGTTGCCGGACGGCAACGTTCCGTACGTGGCCTGCCTCAGGATGTCTCAGGCGTGCCGCCGGACGGCGCGCTGAATCTGACGGGGGTGGGCTGCGGGTGCGTAGATGTGTGTTCGGCCGCTGGGGAGCGGTTGTTGGTGTGGTGACCACGGGGGTGGTCATCGCGTCGGGGGCGCCGGTGGTGGCTGCCGCGCCGGATGTTCCGACGCAGGCTGTTGCGCTGGTGGACAGTGTGAAGCCGGTGTTGACTGCGAAGGTGTCGAGCCCGTCGGGCGGGCAGGTCACGGCGAAGTTCTTCGCGGGGACGTATGCCGCGAACGGGGCGTGGGATCTGGTCAACGGCGGTACGGTGACGGTCGCTTCGGGCTCGGTGGCCCGGCTGACGCTGCCGGTGTCGATGCCGATCGGTACGGAGTTCGACTGGCAGGTGCAGGCCTGCCAAAGCGGCACCTGCTCGGCGTTGACGACGCTTCAGGACACGCATGTCTCGCCGATGCTGGGCGCGGGTGCACGGCCGGGTGCGACGCGGCTGTCGTTCTCCGCCGGCGACCATGTCTCGGCGCAGGTCGACGTGGGCTCGGGGAATGTACTGGTGTCCACCAGCGATCTGACGCTGCCCGGGATCAACGGCGATGTCGGTCTCGGCGCGTCGTACAACAGCGAGTCGGTGGGATCCGGGTTCACCTCGACGTCGGCTCCGGCGGGGTACGGGTGGCTGCTCACCCCGTACGACGTCTCGCTGACGGTGCATGAGGAAGGATCGGTGACCTACCGCGGCCGGGCCGGTGTGACGGGCCTGTTCGTGTCCACCGGCACCGGCTTCACCGCGCCGGGCGGGTTCAAGGCGGACTTGGTCAAGAACAGCGACGGCACCTACACGCTGACCGACCACTCCAGCCAGACCAAGCAGACGTTCGACTCCTCCGGCAAACTCACGAAGATCACCGACCGCAACGGCAACGCCACCACGCTCGGCTACTCCGGCGCACTGCCTGGCTCGATTGTGGCGACGCGGGGCACCACCACGCAGCGGACCGGTGTGTACGCCAATGCGTCGGGTCATGTGACGACGCTGAAGCAGACCGCCTCGGACGGCTCGGTCCGCACCGTCACCTACACCGTCAACAGCAGCGGCGACCTGGCCTCGGTCAAGGACACCCTTAACCGCACCACGTCCTTCGGCTACACCGCGCACAAGCTGACGTCGATCACCAACCCCGGCGGCGGCATCACGGAGTTCGCGTACGGCGGCCGCGGAGTGGCCTCGGTCTCCCAGCACAACACCGCCGCCGGCTCCCCCGGCGACTCCGTCACCCGGCTGTCGTACCCGTCTGCCACGCAGACCCTGCTGGCCGCGCCGAACACCGACCAGACGCAGTCGGTCTCCACGGTGCCGCACACCACCTACGACCTCAGCGCAGACAACACCGCGCACGTCACCAAGGCCACCGACGCCGACGGCAACGTCCGCTCCAAGACCTACACCGCGAACTTCGACACCTCCACCAGCACCATCGGTGCCGGGACCGGCGCGTCCACCACGTCGAACGAGTACAACGCCAACGGCGGTGAGTCGCTGACCAAGACGACTTCCCCCACCGGCTCGTCGCAGTCAGCTCTGTACGACAACACCGCCGCAGCGACGAAGTACCTGCCCTCGGCGTCCACCGACGCGCAGTCCAACAGCAGCACCTACCACTACTCCGGTACCGGGCAGCGCGACCAGACCACCGACGCCAACGCCGCTGCTGCCAAGGTCACTTACAACAGCGACGGCACCGTCGCCACCTCCACCGACCCGGGCAACAGCGACAGCACCACCTACGGCTATGACTCCGCCACCCACCAGGCCACCTCTGTCACTCCGGTGGCTGGCGGCTCCCTGGGCGGGCAGACCTTCAGCTACGACAAGTACGGACGCCTGGCCACGGCCAAGGACGGCCGGAACATCACCACCACCTACGGCTACGACGACGCCGACCGCATCACCTCGGTGACCTATTCGGACAGCACTCACACCGTCGGGTACACCTACGACGGCTTCGGCCGGGTCGGGACCCGCACCGACGCCACCGGCACCGGCACGTACACCTATGACGACCTCGGGCACCTGGCCACCCGCACCGCGACCTCCGGCGGCGGCACCCTCACCTACGGCTACGACAAGTCCGGCAACCTCGTCACCCTCACCGACGCCCGCGGCACCGCCACCTACACCTACGACGACGCGAACCTCCTCACCCAGCTCGTCACCGCAGCGCCGGCCTCCACCAAGATCCGCTTCGCCTACGACGACCACGGCCGCCGCACCGACACCTGGTACGGCACCGACACCAACCACACCCTCTACAAAGCCCACGTCCACCAGGACTACGACGCCTCCGGCCGCCCCTCCCGAGTCTGGGCCGACCAGGGCCCCGCCACCTCACCCACCCGCCAGTTCGACCGGGTTCCCGGCATGCTGAAGCTGATAGGGCGACGTACCGAGTGTGGGAGCCAGGCGTCCGCTTGCACCCGGGTCTGCCGCTCTTCCGATGTCACTCGGTCAGAGCGGTGGCACTCGCGCTTGGCATGTCGTCGGCGGGAGCTCCGTTCACTTCCAGAGCTGCCCGTCCCTCTTCTTGGAGCGCGAAATTCGTGAGGCCCAGAAGCCGACGCCCATGACCACGGCCCCACCGATAATGAGAGCAAGAATATTGAGGAGCGCCCCGACCATAAATGGGATAAGACCGACGGGAAGAAGCCATCGCAGCAACGGCCCGTCCGGGAACCTACGAGCATCCCAAACAAATCCAGCCAAAAGAGCCACCATGACGAGTATGCCCACCGGCGCAATGCCTCCAGTGGACGAATACTTGGCGATCAAATCATGACCCATGGATTTTCTGTCCAATCCTGTACAACCGCGCGAGACCGTGGCGCCCGGCGGAAACCCACCGCCGGGCGCCACGCCACTTCACATGCCATGGCTACCAGCCCAGCGTCCCCCACACCGCTGCCGCCGCCTGCTGGTACAGGCGAGCCTGGCCTGCTCTGGTGCCGACTGAGTACAGCAGCGGCAGGTTCTTGACAAACGTACCTCCCTCCCTGACCACGTTCACCCGCCACGCAACAGTGTCGAAGGCCACACCGCTACCGAGTGCCGCCCAGTCGGCGTTGGTCTTCTTGCTCTGCCCGAAGGCGATTCCGCGATTGGCCACCGAAAGCGTGAATGCCGCGGTCCCGACTGCGGCGCAGGCACCTGCCGTGCCCACAGTGCAGACTCCGAAGGCGCCGATAGCGGCGACCTTCACTATGTTGGACCGATTGTCGTAGGCCCACTGACCAGCCGTCTTCACGCCTGAAGAAGCCGCGTCCCAGCCGCTGTTGATTCCGGACTTGATCTTGCCGAAGATGCTGTTCTTCTTCCGCCGCTTCTCCTCGGCGAGCTTCTTCGCGCGTGCCGCGGCCTGGGCCTTGATCCGGGCGGCTGCGGCGGCCTGCTGCTGGGCGCGGGCGTAGGCGTAGCCGTCGTCGATCATGTAGTGGGTGGGGTTGGCCTGGTAGGCGGCGTATTTCTGGCGGGAGGTCGTGTCCTTCTTCGGGGACTGCTGCCAGACCCATTTGCCGTTCTTGTAGGTGTAGCCGGCGTTCATGCCGCGGTCGTTGGCCCACTGGTTGTCGGTGGTGGTGCCGCCGTCGGTGGGGCCGAGGGGGCGGGTGCCGTCGGGGTCGGAGAGGGTGACCGGGTTGTTGTGAGCGTAGGAGTAGGCGTTCATCTGGGCCGGGTCGCCGGTGTCGATGACGGGGTCGACGGAGATGAAGCGACCGAGAACGGGGTCGTATTCGCGGGCGCCGAGGTGGGTCAGGCCGGTCGGGTCGGTGGTGCCGCCGACGAAGCCCTGGGTGCCGGGGAAGGTCCCTGAGGTCGCCCGGATCTGGCCGAAGGGGAGTTCCTTGCGGCGGGTGACCGCGAAGGTGGTCGAGTCGACCGCGGTGGTCGCGGTGTCCTGCTGGTCGGTGAAGAGGTAGGAGATGGTGGCGCCGCTGCGGACGGCGACGGTGTCGCCGTTGTGCGTGTAGTAGCGGGTGCCGGTCTTGGTGGTGCCGTCGGCTCCGAGCTTGAGTTCGCTGCCGTCGGGCAGGGTCAGGGTGCCAGTGCCGTCGACGTCCTTGGCGATGAGCCGGTTGCCGTCGGCGTCGTAAAGGTAGCTGGTGGTCTTGCCGGCCTGGGTGAGGGTGGCCAGGTGGCCCTCCGCGTCCCAGGTCAGGTCCTGGACCTGGCCGCCGGTGGTGCGCTTGGTGGTGTTGCCCGCCTTGTCGTAGCCGAAGGTGCTGGTCGCACCGTTGTCGGCACCGCCCGCGACCGACGTCTGCTGCACCGCGTGCGGCAGCCCGGTGTTCGGTTCGGGCTGGGTGTAGGTGGTGACGGCATCGGTCCCCGCGGAGGCCCCGGTGCCGTGGTCGGTCTGCTCGCTGCGGTTTCCGGCCAGGTCGTAACGGAAGGTCTGCCAGTACGCGTCCGGGCCACCGACGGTGCTCGTGGCGGGCGCCTTGGAGCAGTCGGTCGCCGCCGTCCACGCCTCGGTGAGCTGTCCGAGCGCGTTGTCGGTGAAGCACTGCGTGTCGGTGGACTTGGCCGCGTCCTGGCCGCTGGCGGTGCTGATCGAGGTGATGTTGCCGGCCGGGTCGTAGACGTAGGAGGTGTCGTCGATCCGCTGCGGTGCCAGGTCACGGTCGGTGGTCTGCTGGATGAGGCGGCCGGTGGACTCGTCGTACTGCTGCGACTGGTACACCTTCTTGCCTACCGTGCCCCCGAATTCGGTGCGCACCGGCCTGGAGAAGGCGTCGTACGTCGTGTTCGCGACCAGGACCACGCCGGCCCGGCTGGTGCGGATCGGCATGTCGTCGCTGTTGTAGTTGGTCGTGATCCGCTCGGACGGGACATTGCCCACGGCAGGTGTCAACGTCCAGTCCTGGAGACCGGTCTGGTCGTTGTAGCCGTAGGTCCAGGAGTAGGTGCCCGCCAGTCCGCCGGCCGCGGCCGGAATGGTCACCGAGGTGGAGGTCGGCTGGTAGCGGTCGTTGTAGCCGCCGATCCCGGTGGTGTACTCGGCGCCGCCGACGAAACGGCTGCTGCTGGTCAACTGCCCCTTGGCAAGCGTGTCGTACGTCCAGGAAGCGAGCGTGGTGCCGCCCTGCTTCAGCGCGGTCTTCCTGCCGAGCTTGTCGTACTCCGTCGTCAGCGTGACGCCGCGGGCGTCGGTGCTGGTGACGGGACGGCCGTCGTTGTCGTAGCCGGTGGTGGACACTCCCTTGTCGGGGTCGTCCGCCTTCGTCTGCTGGCCGCGGTTGTCGAAGGTGTAGGACCACACGTTGCCGGCGGGGTCGGTGACCTTCACCGGCTCGTCGTACTTGCCGTAGGCGTACGTGGTGGTCTGCGATGCCGTCCGAGCCGTGTCGGTGTACTGCATGAGGGCTGTCTTGCGGCCGAGCGCGTCGGTGACGGTGGTGGTGGCCGTGCCGCCCTTCGGCGGGATCACCGTGGTGCGGTCGCCGTCGTAGGCCGTGGTCGTACGCCACTGCTCGTCACCGTACTTGACGGTGATCGCGTCGGTGATCCGCCCGCTGCCGTCGTAGACGTTCGAGGTGGCGTCGGGCACCTTGGTGTCGTCGCCGCTGACCAACGTGGCAGAGGGGGAGCCGGAGGCGTAGTAGGTGCCGTACGTCTTGCGGGTGAAGCCGCGAGTGTCGTAGAGCGTTTCGCTCACCAGCCGGTCCTGCGTGCCGGTGGCCGGCGTCTGTGTCTCGCGGGGGCGCAGCAGACCGTCGTAGAAGCTGTAGATGGTGCTGTAGGTGCCGTCCCTCTTGATCGCCTTGGTTGTGATTACATTCGCGGCGGTACGGGAGATGGAGTAGGCGTACTGGACCGATGGCTGAGTGGCGTGGGCGGCCTTGGCCCAGCCGGGCTTCCAGACACTCGTCAGTCGGCCGAGTCCGTCGTAGACGGCGTCGGTGCGCTTGCCGTTGGCGTCGGTCGAGCCGGTCACGACACCGCGTGTCGGGTCGTACTCGCTGGTGACGGTCTGGCCGAGCGCGTTGGTCTCGGTCGAGGACGTCGGCGCCGCGATGGTGGCAGGGGTGTAGGCGGTGGTCGTGCTGTGGCCGAGCGCGTCGGTCTCGGTCAGCTCACGGCCGTGCTGGTCGTAGGTGTGGGTGGCGGTGGTCAGATAACCGGTGCCGGCCGCGTCCTGCTCGTCGACGCGGGTGATGTCGCCCTTGGTGGGCGCGGCGGTCAGGCTGGTGGCGCCGTCGTAATAGTGGCGCTCCACGGAGACCAGGTCCGCGGGCAACGACGGAGTCGTGCCACAGGGTTTGGCGACGGTCCGGACCTCGGCGATCAGCGTCAGAAGATTCGCCGCGGCGTTGGGCGCGTACGTCGTCGCCGCGCATTCCTCGTCACCGGACTTGGCGGTGTCGCCGAGCCGGGATTCGGTGAGGACCTTTCCGTCCGCGTCATAGGTGCGCTCGGTCCTGGTCGTGCGCCAGCCGGTGCCGACCGCGGTCGCGGTGGATTCCGAGCCGTTGCCGGTGGCGTACGACGACAGCGCGGACAGGCCGGTGCGGCTCATCTTGGCGGTCGCCGGGCCGTGCCAGGGCTCGTAGCTGGTGGCGGTTAGCAGTTTGCCGCCGTCACCGTTGTACGTCATCTCCTCGCGGGTCATGCCGGCGTAGGAGCTGTGGTCGGTGTAGGCGGCGCCGTCGTGGGTCGTGACCTGGGCGCCGTCGACGCCCCGGAAGTAGCGGTATTCCTTGAGCGTCTTCGGGTCCGAGCCGGCGCCAGTGCGGACCTGGACCAGGCCGTAGCCTTTCCGTTCGCCGTAGGTGAGGTACTTGGCCTTGGTGAACTCGTCCTCGTCCTTGCCCCAGGCCATGCCGCCCACATAGCTGTAATCGGTCTCCTTAGCGGGTGCGCCGCCGGTGTTGTCCTGCTCAATCACCTGCGTGACGGCATAGGTGTGAAACCAGTCCAGGTACGGCTCGTACTCGGCGCCGGGGGCCTGGGGCGGGGACCAGATAACCGGGTAGCAGCGGCGCGTGTTGGACGACGGGGACGGTACGTCGCCCGCCTTGCAGTCCCTGGCCGTGTAGGTGATACCCAGACTCGAGCCGGTCTCGCTGTCGATGCCGTAGACCCGGTAGCGGATCATCGGTGGTACCGGGTCGGGTGAGCCTCCGGTCGTGGCGCCCTCGACCCGGTTGTGGAGTTGCTGGCCGAGGAAGGTCACCCGGGGCAGCGCGGCATCGCCGGTACCGGTGTGGCCTGTGCGGGCGATCGAGGCCAGCCACAGAGCGGGCGAGGTGCCGTCGCCGGTGGCCGGGAACTGCTGGGTCAGGTCCCAGGTGTCCACAGGTTTGAAGGCGGTGCCGACCAGCACCGAGGTGTCGATCTTCGTCAACCGCTTGCGGGTCCAGAACGACGGCGAGTAGTTCCCGGTGCAGGTCGCGCCGGTCGCGCAGTACTGGTCGAAGGGCACGTCGGGCCAGTTCGCCGCGTGGGCCTTGTCGAACGTACCGCAGTCGGTCAGGCAGCGCTCAGCGACGGTGAAGTCGACCTTCGCCGCGGGCGTCGCGTAGAAGTTGCTGGAGCGCAGGCCGTACTCGATGCGCTTGAGGTAGCCGCCGCGGGTGTAGGGGGTGGACGTGGCGGCGCCGGTGTCCGGATTGACGTTGCGGCCGTAGGAGTTGGACTCCTTGGCCCAGTAGTACGTCATCGCGTCGCCGTGCGGGTCGACCACCGCGTCCAGATTCCATCGCCACGCCTGTTGGCACCAGGAGTCCGCGAAGGCGGTGGCGTGGCAGGGCTCGTCGGCCTGGTTGCCGTACACCGGCACGGTCCAGGTGGAGTTGGTCTCGTCCTTGCCGGTGGTCCAGCCCGCCGGGCGGTTGAGGCCGAAGTAGTAGACGGTCCCGTCCGGTGTGGTCACCTTCCAGTACTCACCGTCGTTGTCACCGTTGTTGTTCGTGGAGCTGGTGAGCTTTTCGGCCTTGGTGCCGTCGTCGCTCTCCAGGTGCCACTCGCCAGTGGTGTCGTCCTTGACCAGTGTGTTGCTGTGGCCGTTCAGGTTCAAAACGGCGTTGTCCTTCTTCCAGCACTGGTCACCGACCTGGGCGGTGGTGTTGCTGCCCGACGTGTCGTCAGTGCAGGACACGTACTGCCGCTCGATGTAGCCGGGGTCCATCGACCAGCCGTCGCCGATCCAGTTCGCCTGGTTATTGGTGGCCGCGGTCCGGCCGTCGACCGACTGGGAGGCGTAACCGAGCGAAAGGTCCGGCTGCACACCGCCGGCCGCCTCGGGGGTGTCGATGCCATACGTCCAGGCGAAGCCGCCGTTGCTGCCGCCCGCCGACCAGGAGGCGGACGGGGCCAGCGACGTCGCCTTGAAGTCACCGGCGGCACCGGCCGCCGAAGCCGTCACGGCCAGCAGCACGGTGCCGTCGCTCGCGCTCAGGCCGGTCACGGAACGCGCGGCTGGCTGCGCCTTGCCGACGGGTGCGGTCTGCGTACCGGCGGTGGAGGCCGTCGCGGCCGTCAGGTCCACGGCCGCCGTCAGCGTTCCGGCCTTGGTGTCGTTGTCCGTCGTCAGAGCCTCGCCGGCGGTGCACGCAGGGGCCGTCGGGGAGGTCAGCGCGCAGGAGGGCAGCTTGCGCAGCTGCAGCCGGGACGCCCAGTCACCGCCGTAGGCACTGCGGAAGCCGGAGTAGTCGACCTGGACGTCGACTGCGCCCTTGGCGCCCTGAGCGGGCTTGACCGCGATCACGACGCCGTCGATGCCGAGCTGCTTAGCGGTGTCCTGGCCGAGCACCTGCACCTGTGCCTGCTGTGGGCCGGGGTCGGTGGCTCCCTCGGCCGTGTGTGTTCGGGCCGCGCTCTGCCGGAGGCGTACCGGGAGCGAACCGGCCGCCTTACGGGCCGTGCCCGCAGCGGGTATCGCCGCCGTCGCGGTCCCGGCCGCGGGCCAGGTCACCTTCGGCGCACCCTTCCAGGCGTGCTGCGCGGCCTCGTCCGTACGCGCCTTCGGCTTCGCCCCGACCGGTGTGGCCGGAACCGGGTGCGGCTTGGACAACTTGAGCAGGCTCAGTTCGGCCGCGGCCGCCACAGGACCGGCCAGCAATCCGAGCAGCAGATACACGACGAGCGAAAGACTCACGGCATAGGCCGCTCTTTGCCGACGTGTCCTGGCCCGTGCGGGACTCCGCTGAAAATGGGTCCGCAAAACGGACACTTTACCCCCCCCCAAGGGCTCACGCAGTGTTGACGATTCGGCTGACATTAGCACCCGAAAAGAGCCGTCAAAGAATCAGGCCGACCGCGAATTCTTCGCTTCGATTCCCATAGCACAAGAATTTGAATATTTGACAGGCTTCACCGCTTACCAGCGCTAATGGACGCCTATGCCCAACTTGCTCCGCCATCGTGAGCTGCACAGATGACCAGAAGGACTCCACGGGAGGTCCGGACTGGCTTGATCCATGTGCATACTCAATGCACGCGCAGACCCGCCTCCGAACGCGGGTGACCGCGCGGTTTTCTCCGATGCCACACGACGATCCGTGCTTCACGTGGCAACTGAAAGGATCCTGGTTTGAAGTATCGAAGGGGAGCGATGCGCACAGGAAGGTGGCGAATTCCACTCGCCGCTCTCGTGGTGGCCGCCGTGCTGTCTCCGGCGGCAACTGCCCTACCCGCTCAGGCAATTGACAGCACGTCATCCACGGCCACCGGGGGGACCGGGACGACCGATGAGGTGTCCGAGGCCGTCGCCCGTGCCGCCGAGACCGGGCAGCGGGCCGAGGTGCTCTCGGAACGCACCGAGACGGCACAGCTGTTCGCCAATCCGGACGGGACGTTCACGCGCGACCAGTACGCGACCGAGCAGCGTGTCCGTCAGGGCAACAAGCTGGTCGACATCGACACGACGCTGCACCGCGGTACGGACGGCCAGATCGCGCCCGCGGCGACCGCAGTCGGTCTGGAGTTCTCCGGCGGCGGCACCGCTCCGCTGGCCACCATCACCCGGGACGGCCGCAGCATGTCGCTGTCCTGGCCCACGGCCCTGCCCGCGCCAACGGTCGACGGCGACAGCGCCACGTACCCGGAGGTGCTGCCGGGCGTGGACCTGAAGGTGCGTGCCTGGACATCGGGCTTCGGCGAGCTGCTCGTGGTCAAGTCGGCGGAAGCGGCGGCCGATCCGGCGCTGAAGACGCTCAGACTCAAGCTGGCCTCCGACGGCGTCGACGTCAGCACCGACGCCACCGGCAATCTGCGGGCGGTCAACCCTGCAGGGCAGGAGGTCTTCACCGCGCCCGTCCCGCGCATGTGGGACAGCTCCACCGCACCGGCGGCCGCATCCTCGGCCGGCCAGCGGTCCCGGCTCGCCGCGTCTGCGCAGGACACGCCCGGACCCGCCGTCCCCACCGACGAGTTCGAGCCCGGCCACGGCTCGCAGCAGGCGGCCGTCCCGATCGACGTCACGTCCTCCACGGTGACGTTGACGCCCGACCAGTCCCTGCTGACCGGCGACGACGTCACGTACCCCGTCTACATCGACCCCACGATCGGCGGCTCCAAAGAGGCGTGGACGATCGCGTACAAGAAGTACCCGACGGGCACGTTCTACAACGGTGCCGGCTGGGGCGGCAGCGGTTCCTCCACCGGCGACGCCCGGGTCGGCTACGAGAACGAGACCAACGGCCTGGCCCGCTCGTTCTTCCGGATGGACTCCAACAATCTCTGGAACACCAACAAGGCGGTCACCAAGTCCACCTTCCGGATCAAGAACTCGTGGTCATGGTCGTGCAACGACGCGAAGGCGGAGACGTGGCTGACGGGATCGATCTCCTCGTCGACCAGCTGGAACAACCAGCCGTCGTGGGCCACCAAGCTGTCCACCAGCACGGACTCCCACGGCTACAACTCCTCCTGCCCCGCTGGCAATCTCGCCTACGACGTCACCGCCGCGGCCAAGGAAGCCGCCACCAAGCACTGGCCGAACATCACGCTCGGCATGCGGAGCACGAGTGAGACCGACGTGTACGCGTGGAAGAAGTTCACGGCGAGCACCGCGGTGCTCTCCACCGACTACAACACCTACCCCGGCAAGCCGTCCGGCCTCTACACCAACCCGTCCTCCGGCAACGACTGCGGGGCCAACAGCACGTACACGACCATCGGCAACACCGATGTGACGCTCGGCGGCACCTTCTCCGACCCTGACGGAGGCACCATCAAGGCGCACTTCAACCTGTGGCCCACCGGTCACGGCGGCGCCACCAACGAGGTCAACACGACGGTCAGCGTGACCTCGGGCAAGAGCGCCAGGCTCCTCATCCCCAAGGCCACCCTGACCAAGCTGCTCAAGGACGACGGCATCACCGGGGCGGGCAACTTCAGCTGGCGCGCCAGCGCCGAGGACAGTTCGCTGAGCGGACCGTGGAGCACCAACTGCCACTTCACGTTCGACGCCGCCCGGCCCAGCAACCCGCCCAGTGCGGACTCCCAGCAATTTCCCGAAGCCGTGGACGGCTGGCCTGCCACCACCGGCCGGTCCCGCACCGAAGGCACCTTTACCCTCAGCAGCGGTGGGATCGCGGACGTCGCCAGTTACGAGTACTGGACCGACTGGGACCCGACGGTCCGCAACGCCGCGCCCAAGACCGCGGGCGGCTCGGTCGACATCAAGCTGACACCGCCCGCCGCCGGCGCCCACACGCTGGCCGTGCGCAGCCTGGACAAGGGCGGCAACAGGTCGGACACCTTCTCCTACCGCTTCTACGCCAACGGCCCGGCCACCCCGGACAAGGCAGGCGACCTCAACGGCGACGGCACCTCCGACATGTACGGCGTCACCACCGACGGCGATCTGCGCTTCTACGCGGGCCAGGGCAGCGGCTTCCTCGCCCCGTACACCGCCGGCGGCGCCACCGACTTCAACGGCGCCTCCATCACCCACCGCGGTGACTGGACCGCCGACGGCTACGAGGACCTCGTCGCTCTCCTTCCCGGCACCGACGGAAAGTCGCTGGAGGTCTTCCCCAACAACGGATTCGGCTACGCCTGCACCGCCAGGGACGAACAGGCCGACGGACAGTCCCAGTCCTGCCTCTACGACGAACAGCAGCTCAGCGTCTACGACCCGACCAACGACCACTTCTCCGACGCCGACCAGATCCTCGCGATCGGCGACGTCGACGGCGGGCTGGACACCGACGGCGACGGCACCATCGACGTGCCTCCGCACCCCGACCTGCTCGTGAAGGAAGGCGACCTGCTCTGGCTCTACTTCGGGTCCGACTCCTTCTACCTCGACGAGACCACTCCGCCCGTCCTGGTCGGCAACGGCAGCTGGTCCGGCTTCGACCTGACCGCGCCCGGCGACCGTGCCGGCGACGGCCACGTCGACCTCGTCGCCCGCAGCAAGGCCAACGGTGACCTGCGGTTCTACAACGGCACCGGAACGAACGGCGACGGGCTCGGTTCGGCTCCGACCGTGATCGGCACCAACTGGACGCCGGCCAACCGCCCGCTGCTCACCGCGGCCCCGGACGCCGACGGGGACGGCAAGCCCGACGTCTGGTCCTCCGGAGGAGACGGCAAGCTCTACTTCTACTCCGGCATCCAGGGCTCCGGCACCGCGGTCGGCACCGCCGGCTGGAACGGCTTCCAGCAAATCGCCTGACCCGAAGTCCGCACTCCTTTCGCGGCGGGCCGCACCGCGGCCCGCCCCTCCACCTCAAGGAATCGCACGTGAAGCACGTCTCTCACCGACGCGTAGCGGCTGCGGCCGCCGTGGCTCTGGCTGCGGGCACCGCCGTGAGCCTTCCGCCCGTCGCCGCGGCGGACGCACCGCCTTCCGGACCTGCGATCGCCGTCGGTGACGCGCACATCGCCATGTACGGAGAGCCGGGCGATCTGGACGTCACCGTGACCGCACCTCCGGCCGCGGATGCCTACATACGCCTGGACCTGCAGGACTCCGGGCTCGATCAGCTCCGCGTCACCGACGACACGGGCAACGCCGTACCCGTGGTGCGGCGGCCCGGCCTCGCGGCGACCGTCACGATCGGCGACACCGACAGCGATCACAACGGCATTCCCGGCGCACCGCTCCAAGCGGGTACGGTGCATCTCCACGTGTCGGCCGGATACCCGATCGCGGAGGCGATCCCGGTGACCGGCTCCATCATCGCCGGCTCCGACGGCAAGGTCGTCGCACACAGCACGATCGCCACCAACGGCGGCATCTTCATCGCCCAACCCCACCTCTCGGCCTCCTGGACGTCCGCGAGCGGCACGCAGGTGCCGTGGGGAGCCGCCGTCCCGATCGCGACCGGCGACACCCGGGCGACGACGGCAACCGTACGGACACGACGGGTTGGTACGGCTCCGGCCGCCTCCTCGACGCGATGGACACTGCCTGCCGACGCGATCACCGCCGCCAAATACACCGCCCGGCAACTCGCGGCCGGACTGCACGTCGCCTACGCCACCGACGGCACAGCCTTCCGCACCGCCTCCTGGAGCATCACCGACGACGGATCCCTCACGCTGCAACTGCCGGCCCGTCAGTGGGACGCCACGGCGGACGGCGAGCTTCTGGAGCGCCTGGAAGTCACCAGCGACTGGGGGCTGCCCGCCGGTACGCTCGACGGCCGTCTTGAGACCGTCGGCGCCGACGGCCGCCCCTACGACAGTGCGGCCACCCGCCTGACGCTGACGGCCGACACCGTCCCCGCCGGCCACCGCGCCGCCTTCTACGGCCGTGACAGCGTCGGGACCCTGTGGCAGTACCAGGCCACTCCCGACCCGGCCGCTCCCGGCAAGCTCGGGCCCAGGACGCGGGTCGGCCCCGGCTGGAACACGTACACCACGATCGCCCCGCTTGGCTCGCTGACCGCGGCCGGTACCGGAGACCTGGTGGGACGCGACCACGACGGCGTGCTCTGGTACTACCGGGGCACCGGCAAGTCCGGCGGCCCGTTCTCGGCACGGACGCGCGTCGGCCCCGGCTGGAACACCTACACCACCATCGTCGGCGCGGGAGACGTCAACGGCGACGGACACCCCGACCTCATCGCCCGCGACCACAACGGAACCCTCTGGTACTACCGCAGCACGGGCGATGCCAAGGCGCCCTTCGCACGGCGGACCCTGGTCGGACCCGGCTGGAACACCTACACCACCATCGTCGGCGCAGGTGACGTCAACGGCGACGGACACCCCGACCTCATCGCCCGCGACCACAACGGAACCCTCTGGTACTACGGCGGCACCGGCAGGACCACGGACCCGTACACGCGCCGCACGCAGGTCGGTCCCGGCTGGAACACCTACAGCCGCATCGTCGGCGTCGGCGACATGACCGGCGACGGACACCCCGATCTGCTGGCCGCCGACTCCGCAGGGAAACTCTGGTACTACCGCGGCACCGGCGACCCCAAGGCGCCCTACGCGCGCCGCGTCCAGGTCGGCACCGGCTGGAACATGTACTCCGTCCTGCTCTGACCGCGTCGTCCAACCGGACCTCGTACCCGCGGGTTCCTCTTGGCGTCCTGACAAGGACGCCAAGAGGAACCCGCCGACCGGATCCTTGCTTGGGCTCCCGCCCCGCAAGAAGGCCCTCGTCAGTCAGCATGGCACGCGCCACGTTCATTCATCGCGCCTCACGCCGATGGCCTCATGCCGAGACCGTCGGCAGCGCTGCGCAGTCCCTCAGCTACGTACTGGAGATCTTCACTGCCCATAGCGCTCACCATTGCCGTCGCCACACCCGACCAGGCAGATGAGCAACGGGCGGATGTGCTCGCGGATCGTCATCATGATTGCGGCCGTGTGCGCGGGCGCTAGTACATCCGCGTATCCACGATTCACCGTTGAATCTCATGCATAGCGGCTGCGATGAGCTGGCTGGCCTCTTGCTGGTAGCCCTGGAGCGGTTTGGCGTAGACGCGGTAGAGAACGGTGAAGCTGTGCCCAGCACGCCGGGCGGCTTCGGCGGGTGGGATCCCGGCGGTGATCCACGAAGAGATGCCCGCGTGGCGTAGGCAGTAGTGGACCTCGGCAAAAAGGCTTTCTACATCCTGTGCGTGCAGTGTGTCCTGTCAGGCGTCTTGCCAGATGCCGCAGTATTCGGTGGAGCGGACGCGTCCGCCGCGTACTGCGCGGAAGAGTCTGCCGTCGGGTGCGGTGCCGCAGCGCTCTTGACGTCCGGCAGGCGTCAAGGAGGCCGGCGTCGGCGCTGACGCCGGCCCTGGGGAAGGGCCGGGCCGCCGCGGCCACCCGGTGCGGAGGCCAGCCGCAGGAACTCCAGGGGCCGCCGGCCGCGGGGCGGACCTGGCCGGCGGCGTCGGCGGCGGCGGGGTCCTGCCGGCTGTGCGGCCCCCGCTCGTCACCCGCCGACTGGCAGCTGCCGCCCGGGCGGTGTGCTACTCGTGTGCGAGCGTCATCGCTTCGGGGCCCTTGCCGGCGGTGTTGGCGCAGCGGAAGTGTCCTTCGCTCTGCTGTTCGCCGGCGGCCAGGGCCAGGCAGCGGCCCAGGGCGAGCTGGCCGTAGAAGTCCGGGTGCAGGCTCTCCTGGCGCTCGCCCTGTGCGAGCCCGGTGACCAGGAAGCGGACCCACTCACTGGCGGCGGGGGCGGGCGGTTCGCCCGCGGTCGCCCGGCGGGCCTGGTCGGCACAGACCTCCCTGCCCTGGAAGGCCGCTGACAGGTCGAGGAATTCGGTGTGCCGCGCGGTGGCCACCTGTGCGAGTTCCGCGGTCATCTCGGGCACCAGGGTGTCGTGCGCCCAGTCGAGGTCGGTGTCGGAGAACGGGCAGCCGCCCGTGGTGAAGCGCTTGTAGCCCCTGGCCGGGTACCGGTTCCGGGCGGCGTCGGGCAGCGGGGAGGGGTAGGACTGCAGGACGAGCCGGTAGGAGCCGTCCTGCTGTCCCGCCTGGCGCATCACCGCACGGATGCTGTCCACGGCTCTGCCGGCCTCCTCGCGCATCCGGGCGAAGCGGCCTTCCACCGCCTTCTGCTGGGCGGCGGCGCAGGTGTGGCTGCTGCCCGGCTTCAGGAACTCCTTGGCGCACGCGAGGATGACGTCCGAGAAGCCGATGTCGTTGCCGCCGACGGACAACGCGATCAGCCTCACCCGGTGCCCGGCGGCCACCGCGCGCAACTGGTCCGCCTGCGGCTCCTCGCCCTTGAACCGCTCTCCGCCGTCCGCCTTCGCGTACACGGCCCTGGCCAGGGCGCCGGAGCAGGCGAGGTTGACGCGTTCGGGGGCGCCGTCGGTGAACGGCGCATTGTCGATCTCCGCCGAGTCGGAACGGTTGCAGTGGTCGGCGTAGCTTGCCCCGTACACCAGCGCGGGCAGGTAGGCCCCGTTCCGGTAGGCCCGGTCGGTGCCGTTCCGGCTGCCGGTCACCGCGGTGCTGTTGCCCTGCCAGCGCCCCGCCTCACCCGAGATGAAGCTGTCACCCATCGAGACCACGAGACCCCGGTCCCCGGCCGTCCCCGGCGCTGTCCCGGCGTGCGCCGGTGCGAGGCCAGCCGCGGCCGTCATCGCGCAGACGGCCGCGGCCAGGCCCACCGTTGTGACTGTTCGTGTGCGTCGTGTCATACCCCGACAGGTACGTCCCGCCCCGCCCGCCCCGGAGACAACACGCCGCGCCCGTGCGGGCCCGGCAGCCGATGGCCCACACGGGCCGGCTGCTGGAAGCCGAGCCCGACGGAACCGATGCCTGTGGACTGCGCCTCAGGGTCCGCCGCGCGGCGGACCGCGGGCCCCTGAAGCAGATCCCCCGGAGGGACCCGGAGGCGATGCGCCGGAGCCGCCGCCCCGCGGCACCCCGCGGGCCCGCGCGCGGCCCGCACGTCACCGGCCCGCGCGTCGTCGGGCGGCCCAGGCCCGGGGAGAGGAGGCGCCGGGCGATCCGGCGGATCCACCCGCCGCCCGCGCGCCCGCCCGTCCGTGCGGGCGGCGGGGGCGGACCTCGGTCACGACGCCGCCCGAAGGCGCGGCCTTCTTCGCCGCGCGCTGCCGGACGCGCCGCCGCCCCCGTCCCGGCACACCTCGCACCCCTGGCGCACGGCGACATCCTTGCCGGGGGCGCCCACGACACCGGGGCAGCCGCATACCGGACACAGCCCGGAGCAGGACAGCAGCCCACCGCGAGCCGCGTACCGGACACGGCCCGAACAAGCAGGGCACGGCAGGCCGTCCGCGCCCGCACCCCGCGCGGCGGTAACGGCGGCGCGGCAGCAGAACTCGATGAAGGTCGGCAAGGGAGCGGCGCAGACCGCTGGGGTCGCGGCCCATCAGGCCGGCTGCACGGGTGACCGGCCTGCCGCCTCCGGGCGGCCAGAGCGACCACGCGCAGCACGAGGCTGACCCCGCACCCCGCATCACACCCGCCTGCCCCGCCCCCACGAACACGGGGGGCGGCGACCGGCAGCACGAAACAGCCCCGTACCCGCATCACACCCGCCTGCCCCGCCCCCGGTAACACCGGGGGCGGGGCAGGCACGACAGTCAGGAAGAGACGGGGTGGCCTCCGTCGCCCTCGATGACGGTGCGTCCCGCTTCCCCCGCACCGGGCTCTTCAACGATGGTCACGTCCACCGCGCCGTCACCGGTCGTGTCGAACTGGTAGAGGTCGGGCTTGCCGTCACCGGTGGTGTCGGTCATCCATACGTCGGGTTTTCCGTCACCGTTGGTGTCGACGCTGAGGAGGAGGTGGTCTTCGGCGGGTGTTCCAGTCGTCTCATCGGCCATAGCGGCCGCGTGCCCCCGCGCCTGACCCCCAAACCGCTGGCGAACCCTCGGGAAACCACCGGGAAGGACGCGCTGCAGGACTCCGTCCGCCTGCACGGCGGCGGCGTCAACCCGGGGGACGACAAGATCCGCTCCGGCACCATCGAAACGGTTTACCCCACCACGCTGCCCGCCGCGCCCCGCGGGGAGATCGCCAGCGTGGCCGACGCCGCCGGGCAGGACGTCCACACCCTCAGGACCCGCGACGAGGCCCTCGGGCCGGTCTGACACCGGCACCCACGCCCAGCACGCCCTGGCACCCCAAGCCCGCCGGCCAACAACTCCGCGCACAGCCCCAGACGATCCGCCGACAAAGGGCACCCGCCCCGTACTGCGGAACCCGACAAGGAACGCACAACGGCCACACAGCGGACAGCGGCCGGGCGCGCATACCAGCCCCGGCCCGCCAGTTCGGACTGTCGTACCTGCAGGCGCCGTCGTTCCTGCTGAAGGGCCACGCGGGCACCGGACAGCACCGCCGCCTTGGCCCCAAGTCGTTCGACGGACAGTGCCCCATGCACACCCAGTTCGGCACGCAACGCATCCCGGAGCAGATACACCGCACCGGACGAGGACCCCGCGAACCACCCCTTCCCCCGCACAAACCGCGCCTCCGCACGGCGGAAAGGCCCCCCTCCCGAGAATCAGCCGCAGGCGCCGGACGAGGCCACAGCCGGCACCCACGCACCGGCTGACCTCATAGCCCATCTCAAGAACCGCCGCACCGAGGACCATCCGGGCCCGGACGTACCGGTCGTAACACACCTGCCGCGCGGCACCGACGGCGTCCGCGACCACGGACTCCTCACCCCTGACAGCAACCACCACGTCCCTGCCCCCAGCGCGACACGCCCGGACAGCCGCACTGAGCCCGGCATAAAGTTCTCGGTTGCTCTGAACGGCCTGGCCCTCCCCCAACGCGCCCAAGGACACACAAGGACACCCAAGGACACCAGACCGCACGCTACCGCCGAGAGGCTTCCAGTCCCCACCACCCCGGCCCGACACCGAGCCGGGCCCGAGCTCGGGCCCGGGAAGCCCAAATCCGGCGCCAGGGAAGCCCAGCTCCGCGACCGGCCAGACGAGCCCGTGCCTGGAGGCGCCGAGCGGGCCGGGCCAGGCTGGTAGCCCCCGCTGTCCTGTGACACCGAAGCTCGGGCGCGTGCCAACACAGTCGGACCGGGAGTCCTTCGCGTCAGCGGGGTTCGAACCGCCGCAGGTCAACTCCCGGCATTGGGGACCGCATTGTGTCTGGCCACGAGGGGGCGCCCTGTGTGTGTTCGATCGCGGTGGACTTCTTCGCGGAGTCCGGTTAGGTCGGTCAGCGGCGCACCTGATAGCGCAGGTGAAGGACGCGGTTGCCCTGGATCACCACGTCAGGGTCTTCCAACAGGTGCTGCGCGGGGGCCGAACCGAAGTAGCGCTTGCCGGAGCCGAACACGACGGGTACGACGTCCATGCGGACCTCGTCGACCAGGCCGGCGGCGAGCACCTGGCCACCGACGTCGCCGGCGGCGACCTCGACCAGGCGGTCACCCGCGAGCTCCTGTGCCTTGGCCACGGCTGCCTCGACGCCGCCGACGAAGTGGAAGGGCGCCTTGGGGTCCCAGCCCTCGGGCGTCGGCCGGTGGGTCACGACGACCACGTGGTCGATCCCGCTCGGCGGCTTCCCGTCCCAGCCGTCCGTCAGGTCGAAGACGTGGCGGCCGACGACGGTGACTCCGATCTGGTCCCAGTACGGCCGGATGTAGTCGTAGGACGCCTGCGACACCGTCAGCACGCCGCTCTCGTCCAGCGGGACGTCACCGCTGGACAGCCAGTCGAACAGCGGTCCGGGCTGGTCTTTGTCGTCGGCGACGAAGCCGTCCACCGACACCGAGCTGTACATGACCACCTTGCCCACGGGGCTCTCCTCTGCTGTTGGGGTGCCGCAAAATTAGCGTGTCGTGAACTGTCGCTTCCGGGCTCGCCGTGGCTTGATCCCGGTCAATCCACAGCCAGGAAGCCCGACCTGCGGCGGCCCACACTCGCCGTACGCTTGTTGTTCAACCTTCGCGTGGCTCTCGGCGGGGATGGCAGGGGGTCGCACACGAGGCGTCGAATCGGGGTGCGCTAGCTCCGTGGGCAGTTGCATACTCACTGCATGGCCTCGTCCTCCGGTCGGTTCCGAGATCCGCGCAGCACCAAGTACGACTTCCTTAGCTCGATCATGGTGCGATGCCCTGCCTGCGCGAAAGCCGCCCTTGTCATTCCAGCGGCCGACAGCTCTGGCTGCGGAGGTCGGACCCTGTTCAGGCCGAGGCGTCTGGTCTGCCGTAGCTGCGGCTTGTCACGGCTGTGGAGCGGCCGTGCTGTCGCCCTCTCCCGGGGCACCGCCGCGCCAGCGACGGATCCATACTTCGGCGTGCCGTTGTGGCTCCAAATTGAGACTCGACACGGGTGGTTGTGGGCCTACGACCTGGAACACCTCGACTTGCTGCGGCGCTTCGTCCAAGCGTCGCTGCGCGAACGAGCGCCCTGGTACGACACCGGGAAGAAGATGACGTTGGTCGCCCGTCTGCCACTGTGGATCAAGCGCGCGAAGAATCGGGACGAGATCCTGCGCGGCATCGCTCGAATCCGCGCATCACTGGTCTGTGCCTGACGGTCTCCTGCCAGCGCCAGGAGCGTTTCCACCTTTTCCGGAAAGCGGCGCGGCCTTGGTGTGATCATGTGCGTTGTCGATCATGCCAAGGCCGCGAGGTGAGGCTGCTGCACGACGCTGTCCGCGTCGAGTGCCTGGCTGGGTTGTCCCGGTTCCGGCCGGACTTCCAGGACTGCCTGACCGCCCGTGCCGACGCGCTGTTCGAGCTGGCCGACGCGGTGCTGTGCACCGACGGGCCGGTGCGGTCGCTGATCGATCTCGCCCTGGCGCCGGAGCATCGCCGGGATCATGCTTCCCTCTACGCCGGACTGAACCGCGGCGGGCTCGATGTCGCCCGGCTGCGGGCTCTGGCCGGGGTGCCGTTGCCGCGAGCGGCCGGCGGGCGGCTGGTCCTGGCCGTCGACGTTTGACCGTGGCTGCGGCCGGACGCCGGCACCGTGCCGGACCGCTCGTTCTGCCACACCTACGGCCGCGGCGGCGCGAAGCATCAGATGATGCCCGGTTGGCCGTACTCGGTCATCGTCGCACTGGAGACCGGCCGCACCTCCTGGTCCGCCCCCCTGGACGCGGTCCGTCCCACCCCCCGGCGTCGACCTTGCCGCCACTACCACCGCCCAGGTCCGTGAGGTCATCGAGCGTCTCATCGCCGCAGGTCAGTGGGGTGAAGGGGATCCGGACATCCTGATCGTTACGGACGCCGGCTAGACGCGCCGCGTATCGCCTACCTGCTGTCCGGCCTGCCGGTCGAGATCCTGGGCCGACCCCGTTCGGACCGGGTGATGCGTCGGCCGGCATCCTCGTGGGAGGAGTTCCACTGGGCACACCCGAAGGGCGATCGGCTGCCCAAGCACGGCGGGGAGTTCATCTTCGGCGACCCCGCCACCTGGGGCCAGAAGTAGGCCCTCACCGACACCCGGCTCCACGGCACGGCAGCCGCCCAGGCGTGGGACCGGCTGCACCCCAGGCTGACCCAGTGGGCCGCATGGCTCACCGCGCCACGACGTGGGACGAGTCCTCACCGGCAGCGAGGCATACCAACGACCGGCCCCTCACAAGGTCGGCACCAAACCCCGGCGAACTGGTTAAAAAACAAGGTAGGAGCCCGTTGCTGAGCCGATCATGACATAGCGCGGTGCGTCAGCCTTCGGTGGCCTCGGTTGGCATCCCGCCGGAGCGATCAAGATGGTGAAGGAGCAGGGCGAGTGACTGCTGCGGGTCCTGTCCGGCGGTGTCGATGACGAGGTGTTCGCGGTTCCACGGCTCGTAGTCGCGGTTGAGGACCTGCTGCCAGTCGGGCAGGGGCAGGTCGGGGATGTCGATCGATCGTGTGGTCACGCGCTCGCGGTGCTCGGCAGGGTCCGAGCAGACGACTTCCACTTCGACGACGGGGACGGCCGCCCGGGTCCCCGCGCTCTGCCAGCTGTCGCGGGTGACCGCCATGGGGTTCACGGATTCCGCGATCACGGTCAGTCCTTGCCGGAGATGCTCCTCGGCCAGGGCGTATCCGATGACGTAGCCCGCCGGTCCGACGGGGTGCTGTGCCAGCCCCGAGCGGACGATGGCCTGTTCGATGGTGTCGATACGCAGGTGGACCGCGCCGATGCGCGCCGCAGCCAGCCGGGCCAGGGTGGTCTTGCCGGTGCCGGGGAGTCCGCCGATCACAATGAGCATGCCCCCATCCTGCCGGAGCCGGAAAGCCACGAAGCAGGCGGTGCCGTGGGAGCGCTGGTGCCGGTCCGGGACGCTGGCCCGACCCGTCGCTGCCGAGCCTCTCCTCCTCGCGGGCGACCTGCCGGGCGACGAGGTCACGGTCGGCGTACGGGGTGACGGCGGCGAGTGCCAGGCCCCGGAGTCCGGCCCCTGGCACTCGGTGAGATCCGGGCGGGCGACGCTGCCGCGCCCACCGGGGAAACGGGCCCCTGTTACTTGGGCCGGACCGTGTGTACTCCCCCGGCCATCCGGGTGCACCTACCGTTGTTGCCCAGGCCCTCCCGGACCCAGATGTCGCGGACGCTGGAGGCATAGCTGAAGGACTTGTCCAGGGTGTGGCCGGCCCCCGCGACGTACACCCGCTCATCCCGGTCCCACCGTCGGCGTACGTGGCGCGGAACTGCGCGCAGGCCCCCTTGCCCTCGCCCTCGGTGTCCGCGACGGTGACGCCGATCTGGACCCTGCCGCTGCCCCGCGGCGCATCCCTCCCCGTGCGTGCAGGCCCCCGCAATATCCCCGGCCGTGCCGCCGGTGCCCCAACTCCCGCAGCCCCCGGCGGAAGCGCTCTGTGCGGGACCCACGATGAACGCCCCGCACACCAGAGCGAGCGCCGATCGCCGCCGACGCGGCCTTGAACATCAGTGCTGTCATGCCCCTTTTCTCCTTCAGGAGAATGCTGCCCCGGGGCCGTGGCGGCGCAGGGCGGACCGCACCGCCCGGCTTTCTGACACACTCACCGGCCGCCCCACCCCCTGACCCGCACAGATACCGCCCCACATCACGAAGCCACGGGACGCCGCACACAGCACCACCCACCGCGAATCAAATACGACAACCACCACCACAACAACAACACACCCCACAGCAGCCTCAGCACGCCGGGACCGGCTGGGTGAGATTCACCGGATTGCCGTCAGGATCCGAGATGTGGGCCACACGTTGTCCCCACGGCATGTCGGTGGGGCCGCCGCGGACCGAGCCGCCCAGCGCCTCCACCCGCCCGAGCGTCTCATCGACGTCGGCGACACCGATGCTGAGCAGGATCCGCGGCGCCGCAGGCGTACCCGGGTCCGCCTTGGCCACCAGCCCGAGGTCGGTGTCGCCGATGCGCAAGCCGAGGTAGAAGGCCGGGCCTTCCGCCGGCTCCCGGAAGATCTCCTCAGCGCCGAACAACTGCGTATAGAAGCCGAGCAGAACGTCCTGGTTCGCTGTCACGATCACGGGCTGGATGGTGGACATGGCACTCCTGTCGAGAACGGTCGTGTCGCTGGGTAGACCGTTCGACGACGGCGAACTCATCGGACCCAGCACGCGGGCACCCGGACCGGCACCGGGCGCCCGCCCACCGGACTCCCCTACCGGCCCGCGCTGCCGCCGGGCAGGACCGGGCGGCCCCCCAGCCAGACACGGGACGGGGACAGGGACGCGTCCAGCTCGACCAAGTCCGCCCGCAGGCCCGGGCGCAGGGCACCGCGGTCGGACAGGCCCAGCAGCCGGGCCGGGGTGGTGGACGACATGCGGACGGCGTCCGCGAGCGGCAGACCCACCGTAGTGACCGAGCGACCGAACGCGCGGGACACGAAGAGCGTCGAACCCGCGAGAGTGTCCGTGCCGCACAGCCGGGCCGCGCCTCCCGACACCGTCACCTCACGGTCCGCGAAACGGTACGTGCCGTCGCCCATGCCCGCCGCCGGCATCGCGTCGCTGACCAGGAGCAGGCGGTCGGCGCCTGCCGTGCGGTGGGCCAGGCGCACCGTGTCGTCGGCCAGGTGGTGGCCGTCGACGATCAGCTCGCAGGACAGCCGGGGGTCCAGGAGCGCCGCCGCGACGGGGCCCGGTTGCCGGTGGTCCAGCGGGGGCATCGCGTTGAACAAATGGGTCACCGAGCGGGTGCCCGCACCGGCCGCCCGCGCGAAGACTGCCGCGGACGCTTCGGTGTGGCCGAGGCTGATCACGAGACGATCGGCGTACTCCCTGATCAGCTCTAGCGCACCGGGCAGTTCCGGAGCCACCGTCATCGACACCGCATGGCCCCCGGCCGCCGTCAGCAGCCGCTCGACCACCGCACGGTCCGGCGCCCGCAGCGCGTCCGGGCTCTGCGCGCCGCGGCGGCCCGGCGACAGGAACGGGCCCTCGAAATGGATGCCCACCACGTTGGGCGCGGATCCGTCGTCGATGACCGAGGCGACCGCGCGCGCCGCCGCCTCCATCGCGGGCAGGGCGAGGCTGGCCACCGACGCGAGCATCGACGTGGTGCCGCGGGCGAGGTGCCCGGCCGCGGCGATCCGCACGTCGTCGGCGTTGCCGGTGTAGACCGAACGGCCCGCCCCGCCGTGACAGTGCGGATCGACGAACCCCGGCACGACCAGCCGCCCCCGCAGATCCACCACCGGCTCCGGCACCGGGGGCGGACCGCCCTCGCCCATGGCATGGATCAGACCGCCGCGGACCAGCAGCCACCCCGGTGTCACAGCGCCGTCGGCCCGCACGAAGCGCCCGCCGGTCAGCACCTGCCCGCCGCCGGTCACCCGGCCGCCAGCAGCACGTCCACCGCTGCCCGCGCACACACCCCGGAGGCGCCGAACGTCCGCACCCAGCCGCGGAATCCGCCGAAGTCGTCGCCCGGCACGCCCATGTCGACCACGACGCACTCCGGCCACCGGGCCAGGACCTCGTCCAGGACCGGCCGCTGCCAGGGGAAGCGGTGCGGGCTGCGGACCAGCAGCACGACGTCGGCGTCCGGCCCGAACTCGTCCAGGTACAGGCCGATCTCGGCCCTGATCACTCCCTCCGCGTTGTACGTGTCACCGGCCACCGCCACCGACTCCACCTCAAGACCCGCCGCCCGCAACGGCTCCGCGATCCCCCACGACGCACCGCCCTGAGCGGGCGAATGCGTCGGGTCCAGCCGGACCACCATCACCTTCCGGCCGCGCAGCGCCGGGTCGCCGTGGACCTCGACCACCTCGCGCGCCAGCCGCGCGCCCACCGCGTCGTCGTGCACGGCGCCGGTCGCCCTGGGGCGCGTGCCGAGCTTGGCGATACGGGCGTTGGCCTCGCGCAGCCGCTCCTCCGGGAGCCTGCCGTCCTCGACCGCCGCGACCAGGGCCGCGGCTGCCGCGTCCACGTCGTCGCCGAACGCCCACGCGCCCAGGCACAGCGCGTCCGCGCCCGCCGCGATCGCCCGGACCGACGCCTCCGGCAGCCCCGCCACATCGCTGATGCCGCGCATCTCCAGCGCGTCGGTGATCACGACCCCGTCGTACCCGAGCTCACCGCGCAGCAGACCCGTCAGAACCGCCGGGCTGATCGTGGCGGGCACCGTGTCGAGCTGCGTCAGCAGCACGTGGGAGACCATGATGCTGTCGACGCCCGCCGCGATCGCCGCTCGGAACGGGTCCAGATAGTGGTCGACCAGCTCCTGGCGGGAGAGGTCGACGGTGGGCGTGCCCAGGTGGGCGTCGGTGGAGCTCAGCCCGTGGCCGGGGAAGTGCTTGGCGCACGCGCTCACCCCCGCCGCCTGGAGACCCTCCACCCACGCGGCGGCGTGCCGGGCCACCAGGGTCCGGTCCGCGCCGAAACAGCGGATGCCGTTCGGGCTCAGGGGATTGACCGCGGTGTCGACGGCGGGCGCCAGGTCCCAGTCGATGCCGGCCGCCACCAGCGACAGCCCGATCTGGTACGCCGCCTCACGCGTCGACTCCGGATCGTCCAGCCGCCCCAGCGCGTGATTGCCGGGCACCGACGTACCCCCGTACGACTCCAGCCGGTTGACGTCACCGCCCTCCTCGTCGACGGACAGCAGCACATGCTCACGCAGGCCGTGCAGGTCGGACGTCAACTGCCGGATCTGCTCGGCGGAGGCGATGTCCTTGCCGAACAGGACGAAGCCGCCGAGTCCCTCCTCGACACGGGCGCGGGCCCACCGGGGCACGGTCTTGCGCCCCAGCGCGGGGAACAGCACGCCATGGGCAAGGCGTGACAGCTCGGTCATGGAATCCTCACTCCTTCGATCGGTAAGCCCTACAGCGAAAGCCGGTCCGGTACGCGGCACGCGGGTCATCCCTTGACCGCGCCGCTGGTCATACCGCCGACAAGACGGCGCTGCACCAGCAGGAAGAAGACCAGGACCGGCAGCGAGAAAATGGTGGAGGCGGCGATCATCGCGCCGTAATCGACGCTCTCCGACGTCTTGAACGACACCAGCCACACCGGGAGCGTGTAATTGCCCTGCGATTTCATGATCACGTAGGCGAACAGATAGTCGTCCCACGCGTTGACGAACGCGAAGATGGAAGTGGCGACGATGCCCGGCATCAGCAGCGGCAGCAGCACCCGTACGTACATCTGGAACCGGCCGCACCCGTCGACCAGCGCCGCCTCCTCCAGTTCCACCGGGACCCCGTCCACGAAGCCGCGCAGCGTCCAGATCGTGAACGGCAGCACGAACGTCATGTACGTCAGCACCAGGCCGGGTACGTAATCCAGCGCGTTGATCGAGCGCAGCATCAGATACACCGGGATGACCATGGCCGCCGCCGGAATCATCTGCACCAGAACGAGGATCGCCAGCAGCACCTTCCGCCCCGCGAACCGGAAACGGGCGATGGCGATCGCCGCGAACAGCGCGATGACCAGCGACAGCACCACCGACGACAGGGTCACCGTCAGCGAATTGCGCACGAACACCCAGAAGTGCGGTTTGGCCAGGGCGCGTTGGAAGTTGCCCAGGCTGATCGGCCAGGGAATGAACTGCGGCACCGCGCTGAGGATCTTCCCGCGCGGCTTCAGCGCGGTGGCCACCATCCAGTAGACGGGGAAGAGCATCACCGCGGAGATCACCACGGCGATCGTGTTGTTGACGCCGCGGCGGCGCCGCGCGGGGGTCATGCGCATACTCATGCCGTCTCTCCCTGGTCGTCTCCCTGCTTCGCCGTCCTGCGGACGTAGGCGACGGAGAACACGGCGAGGATCAGTACGGTCACCACCGCGATCGTCGCGCCGCTGCCGTAGTCGTTGCGGCTGAAGGCGGTGATGTACGCGTACACCCCGAGCGTCGTGGTCTGCCCGTCGGGCCCGCCCTGCGTCAGCACCCAGATCGGGGTGAACGAATTCACCGACCAGATGACCTCCAGCAGGGTCAGGATCGCCAGCACCGGCCGCAGCACCGGAATCGTGATGTGCCGGAATGTCTGTAGCGTCCCCGCACCGTCCAGGCGCGCCGCCTCGTACAGCGACTCGGATATCTGGCCGCGCGCCGCGAAGAGCGTCAGCGCGACGAACGGCAGGCCCTTCCAGACCGTGAGCAGGATGACGAGCCCGAGCGCCTGGTGGGGGTGGGAGAACCAGTCGTACGCGGTGAGGTCTCCGAAGACCCGCACCTTGGTGAGCAGCCAGTTCGCGACCCCGTACTGCGGCTGGTACATCCACTGCCACACCAGCGTCGCCGCGACCATCGGCATCGCCCACACCAGGACCAGCGACACGGTCGTGACCACGCGGGCCCACGCCGAGACGCCGGTCAGCAGATGCGCGATCAGGAATCCGAGCACCATCAGCAGTGCCACGCACACCACGGTGAAGACCACCGTGCGCAGCAGGACCGAGCGGAAGTCCGCGTCGGAGAACAGGTGGGTGAAATTGTCGACGCCCACGAAATCGGCGTGCCCGGTGAACAGCGACCGGGGGCCGAAATCCTGCGTGGACAGCACCAGCAGGCGGAGCAGGGGATACCCCTGGATCAACAGCAGCGCGACAGCCGCGGGGGCGATCATCGCCCACGGCAGCAGACGCCGCCGGGCGGCGCCGCCCCGGGCCTGCGGCCGGGGGCGGACACCGGTCGGAGCGCGCCGGGCGCTCCGCTTTTCGGTCATTGCCATCGGGTTCCCCGAGGTCCTAGTGGAGCGAGTTGAATGCGTCGGTGGCGTGCTTGTCGTAGTCGGCGGACGCCTTGGCGATATCGGCGCCGCCCGCGATCTTCGAGAAGAACTGCTCGTTGTACCGCTCGGTCTCCAGCGTCGCCTCGCCCGGACTGCCCGGCAGCGGCTGGCTGATCTCCGCCGCCTTCGACGCGACGGTCAACTGCTCGGGAACACCGGTCGGGGTGAAGTCCGGCGAGATCGGCAGCAGATTGAGGGTGAGCGCCATCTTCTGCTGGAACTGCTTGCCGGTGATGATCCGCAGCCAGTCCTGCGCGGCCTTCTTGTCGGGGCTGTTGGCCGCGATGCCGATGGTCGAGCCGGACACGATCACCGGCATGGTCTTTTCCGCGGTGTAGCCCGGCATCGCGAAGAAGCCGATGTCGTCCTTGAGCGCGGGGTTCTTCTCCAGGACCGCCGCGGGCTCCCACGCCTTGACGTAGACCATCGCGGCCTTGCCGTCGGCGAAGAGCTGGTCCTGGTCGGGGCTGTCGGTGTTGACGCCGACCGAGGACTTGGTGGAGCAGGTGTTCTGGAAGGTGCGCCACGCGGCGAGGCCCGCCTGGTTGGCCGGTGAGGACATCTCGGCCTTCCAGGTGCCGTCCTTCTGCGTGGCGATGGTGCCGCCCTTGCCGAACAGGAACGGCATGCCGTTGAACCAGTACTGGCCCGGCAGGTAGAAGCCGGAGAAATTCGCCGTCTTCTTGTTGGCCGCCGCCAGCTTCCCGCAGTTCTCCTGGAGCTCGGCGACCGTCGTCGGCGGCTGCTGGATGCCCGCGTCGGCGAAGAGCTTCTTGTTGTACATGACGACCTTCGTGCCGCCGTAGAGCGGTGTGGCGTAGAGCTTGCCGTCGTACTGCGACGGGCCGGACAGCCCCGCCAGCCACTTCGCCGAGTTCTCGAAGCCGGCCTTCTCGGCGGTGAGGTCGGCGAGGCCCCCGGAGTACGTCTGAAGCGGGGTCTGCGTATTGCCCATCTCCACGATGTCCGGCGGATTCCCGCTGGCCAGCGCCGTGGTGATCTTCGTGGCGATGCCGTCCCACTGCTGGATCTGGACATCGACCTTCATGTCGGGGTGCTGCTTGGCGAACGCGGCGTTGACGTCCTTGATGAGCGCGTTGTCACCGGGGCCGCCGGTCATCATCCAGACCGTCAGCTTGCCGTCGGAAGCGGCGTCCGCGCCGCCGCTGCCGCCACAGGCCGTCAGCGCGAGCGCCATGACCGGGACCGACGTGACCGCGTACCGCCACCGTGCACGGTTCATCCTTCTCACCTTTCTGCTGCTGGGGTGGGCTGGTCGCCCTGCGTGGTGCTGGTTGTGGGGCATGCGCCGAGCCGTTCGAGCACCAGGTGCCGGTCGACGTCGATGCCCGCGATGTGCTCGGCGCTGATGCCGAGCGACGTGTAGTGCCGGTCGAGGGAGGACGCCATGGCGCCGAGGAGCCCCGCGGAGTCCCCCAGGTCGGAGTGCCTGACCGCGCTGCGCACCCCGACGGTCTCCGCGACCTGGTCGCTGATGGCCGTGAGCGCGTCGGCGCCGAACGACTCGGAGAATCCGCCGGTCAGCACCACGGTCTTCGGCTCGTAGGCGAGCGCGACGATCGACACGAGGTGGGCGAGCGAGGCGTGCACCTCGGCGAGGAGATCGGCGTACGTCACCGGGTCCGCGAACAGTTCCTGGGCGCCGCGGACCTGTACGCCGCGGGTGGCGGCGTACGCGACCAGGTCCGCGCCGGACAGCAGATCGCGCAGCCGCTCGGCGCGGCCGGGCAGCGGGAGCCGTCCGAACTCGCCCAGCAGCCCCTGCTCGCCGAGCAGGACGCGCCCGTCGATCGAGACCGCGGAGCCGAGGCCGGTGCCCATCGCCAGCAGGACCGCGGTCTCCCGGTCGGGGAGCGATCCGTACTGGAGCTCACCGAGCATGGCGACGTTGGAGTCGTTACCGACAGTAAGCGGAACTCCGACGAAGTCGGAGACCGCGTCGATGAAAGCGGTGCCCTTGATCTGGCCGAGATTGTGCGACGCGAGGACGGTCGTGCCGTCGCCGCTGACCACACCGGGCAGGCCGATCGTGACCGCCCGCAAAGGCGCGTCCTCCCGGTACCGGGTGACCAGGCCGGTGACCCGGTCGGCCACCCACCGGGCCAGCTCCTCGTCGGTCGCGCCGCGCGGAGTCGCGTCCCGGCTCCTGATCACCGCGCGGCCCAGCGCGTCGGCGACCACGACCCGGCAGTTGGTGCCGCCGAGGTCGATTCCGCAGACCAGAGCCGAGTCGGCGTTGAAACCGACCGCGGTGGACTGTCTGCCGGGGCCTTCGCGCACCAGTCTTTCGCCCTCGTGGACGAGCCGGTCCTCCATCAGGTCGTCGACGATCCGGAACACGGTCGCCCGGCTCAGGCCGGTGGTCGCGATCAACTGCTGACGGTCCATCTGGGCACCCGAGAGCAGCGCCGCCAGGACCGCGCTGCGGTTGGACGCTCGGGGTAGCGAGGTAGTTGCCACAATTCCTCTCAGGCTGAGATTAATTCGATGCGCTTACTGTAGCGACCAATCGGCGAACAGATCCAGACATGCGGATCACATTCCGGTAAAGCACGAGTGGTCACGGATGGTGACGGCTCCGAGATGCGGCGGAGCCGCCGGTGCCGCGGAGGCGTGCGGGGTGTGTGATGGGCCCGGGGCCGGGGCGCGCCGCTGTGCGGGGGGAGTCCGCGGCCGGGCGGGAGCGGGTCGGGGGGCGCGGGGCGTCTGACGCGTGGAGCCAACGCGGGCCTGGCGCACCGCAGTTCGGCGTCGCCATGTACGCACGCGCACCGGGGAGACGTCCGCGCCGCCCGGGGAAGGGGGTTAACCCCACCCCGAGTTGGAGGCTGGCCCCACAGACCGGCGGGGCGCGGTCTCGATAGCTTCCGGTTGCGGGGATCGCGGAGGAGACGCGGCTCCCGGACCTCGCGCGGAACGGCGCTCGCTCCTACTCGGGAAGATCTACATGAACAGCTTGGGACTTCTGCCCCGCTTGACCGCCACGCCGCGACGGCAGGCCGGGGCGCTGACCGCCTTGACCGGGGTGCTTCTGGTCGCCTTCTTCATCGCGCCGAACGCGCTCGCCCGCAGTTCGGTCAACACGGGGAACGTCAGCGACACGTTCCGTCGCGGGATGGTCGCCTACTGGGGCTCGGGCAGGGAGGGCTTTCCGGGCCAACTGGACGCGACGGTGAGCTTCTGGTTCCGCTTTCACGTGGTGAAAGCCGGTGTCTCGGCGCTGCTCCTCGCCACCGTCGTGGCGCTGGGCGTCGTCCTGTGGCGCCAGGCCAGGCAGCGGACCGGCGGGCGCGTGGGACGCTTGTCCGTCGTGGCGCCCGGGGCCGTCGTCACGCTCCTCGGGCTCTTCGCCCTGGTGGCGCTGGTGGCCAACGTGCAGGGCGCGGCGGCGCCGTTCGCCTCGCTGCTTCCCATGCTGACCGGGGGCGGCACGGACCGCGCACTCGACGGAACCCTGACCGACGTACGCAGGCAGCTCGCCGACTATCCCGCCGGTCAGCACTCCCCCGCGCTCACCGTCATGGTCAACGACTTCGCCGTCTACCACGCCGTCCTGGCCGCCATGGCCGCGCTCGTCGCGCTCGCGGCGGCGGTCGGATGCGTCCTGTTGTGGAGGCGGTCCAGGGCGGCGGCCGACGCCCGGTCGAAGCGCACGATGACGTTCGGCGTCGCCGCCGGCGCGGCGATGACGCTCATCGTGCTCGTCATCGCCTTCGCGAACGCCAGCAGCGCCGCGCACTCGCCGCAGGCGCTGGCCGACTTCTTCGCCGGCGGGTGGTGACCCGTCCGGGGCGACCGCCGCTGAGGTCGGCCGCCCCGGACACGCGTGTCACGTGCTGGTGAGTTCACCGGTGAGCTTGCCGTGCATCTGGGCGCTGGCCCGGTTGAGGCCGACGATCTCCACGCTCTTGCCGCGGGCGGCGTACTTGGCGGTGACCGTGTCCAGGGCCGCGACGGAGGAGGCGTCCCAGATGTGCGCGTCGGTCAGGTCGATGACGACGGTGCGGGGGTCGGCGGCGTAGTCGAAGCGGGTCACCAGGTCATTGGAGGAGGCGAAGAAGAGCTCGCCGGTCACGGCGTAGACGACGCTGTCGCCGTCCGGGTCGGTGACGGCGGTGACCTCGGTGAAGCGGGCGACGCGGCGGGCGAAGATCACCATGGCGGTGATCGTGCCGACGACGACGCCGATGGACAGATTGCTGGTCGCGACGACGACCGCGACGGTCACGGCCATCACCACGGTCTCCCCGGCCGGCATCCGTTTGAGGGTGGCGGGCTTGATCGAGTGCCAGTCGAACGTGCCGACCGAGACCAGGACCATGACAGCCACGAGGGCGGCCATGGGGATGTGGGAGACGACCGGGCCGAGCACGATGCACAAGATGAGCAGGAAGAACCCGGCCAGGAAGGTGGACAGGCGGGTCCGCGCGCCGTTCTTGACGTTGATCATCGTCTGGCCGATCATCGCGCAGCCGCCCATGCCGCCGAAGAAGCCGGTGACGATGTTGGCGACGCCCTGCCCGATGGACTCACGGGTCTTGTTGGAGTGGGTGTCGGTCATCTCGTCCACGAGCTTGGCGGTCATCAGCGACTCCATCAGCCCCACCAGCGCCATCGCCAGCGCGTAGGGGGCGATGACGGTCAGGGTGTGGACGGTGAAGGGCACGTCCGGCAGTCCTGGCACCGGCAGCGAGGAGGGCAGTTTGCCCTTGTCCCCGACGGTGGGCACCGCGATACCGGCGGCGACGGTGACCACGGTGAGGATCACGATCGAGACCAGCGGCGCGGGCACCGCCCTGGTCAGCCGGGGGAAGAACACCATCATCGCCAGACCGGCCGCGACCAGCGGATAGACCTGCCACGGCACGTCGTGGAGGTTGGGGATCTGCGCGGCGAACAGCAGGATGCCGAGCGCGTTGACGAAGCCGACCATCACCGCGCGCGGTACGAACCGCATGAGCGTGGCCACGCCGAGCGCGCCCAGCGCGATCTGGATGATCCCGGCGAGGATCACCGTGGCGATGAGGTAGCCGAGACCGTGCTGGCGGGCCACGGGAGCGACGACGAGCGCGACCGCGCCGGTGGAGGCGGAGATCATCGCGGGCCGGCCGCCGACGAACGCGATGACCATCGCCATGGTGCAGGCGGCGAACAGGCCGACCTTGGGGTCGACGCCCGCGATGACGGAGAACGAGATCGCCTCCGGGATCAGCGCGAGTCCGACGACCAGACCGGCCAGGACCTCGACGCGGAAGACCTTCGGGGACAGCCACGGGGGCGGGGGCAGAGCGCGCAGGCGCGCGGACGGGAACGGGAAGGAGGTCGGCAACACCGGGGTGACCTGTCGTGCTCGGGCGCGGCCGGTCGGGGCAGCGCGGTCGTGGGGCGCAGGGCCGGGACGGCGGTGCGCGGATCGCCCGTCGGCGCGGGCGGACGTCCGGGAGCGCGGCCGAGCCGCACGGCAGTTGGCGGAGGCGACTCAGTACGCTGGTGATGTCACGGCGGGCAGCAGGCGGCGTACGGCTGTGGCATGCGCACGCTTCGTCTCTCCTGCTCGCGAAATGAGCGGGGGCGTCGTCGGCCCCGACACGGCGGTGGGCGGACACGACGGAGCCGCGCACCGTTGGGGAACGACGCACGTCGTCCTCAACAGCAGCGACTCTACCCTAACGTTAGGGTAGAGATGGGTTCAGGCCCGCACGGGACGGGGCGGTTCACCACCGGGGCGGCGTCCCGCGACGAGAAGGGGCCGAGAAGACGGTCGTGGGCAGCACACACATGCAGATCGGCGAGGTCGCCGAACGAACCGAGCTGTCCCTGCGGACGATCCGGCACTACGAGGAGGCCGGACTGGTCACCCCCTCCGCCCGGTCCCAGGGCGGTTTCCGGCTCTACACCGAGACCGACGTCGCCCGCCTCGTGGTCATCCGCCGGATGAAGCCGCTCGGCTTCACCCTGGAGGAGATGCGCGACCTCCTCGACGCCACCGACCGGCTCGACGCGGCGGACCTCGCTCCGGGCGCCGAGCGCGACGCGCTCCTGGAGCGCGTCAGGGCCTACGAGCAGGCCGCCGTCCAGAAGATCCACGATCTGCGCGTCCAGTTGGCGCGCGCCGAGGACTTCGCCGCGACCCTCCGCGTACGCCTGGACCGCACCCCCCGGCCCTGACCTCCCGTCACCGCCCGTCCGGACCCGGAGCGGTGCCCGCCGTGAGCGGCCCTCAGGGCGGCGCTCGCCGACCTCTGTCCCGCCGTTCGCGCGTCTTCTCGCCGGCGCCCGGGCCACGACGTGAGACCACCGAGTAGTACGTTTGTACTTGTACATCCGTACTACTCGGGAGGCGTCCGGCGTGCCGTACGTATTGCTCGGTCTGGCCATCGTGGCGGAGGTGCTGGGCACCAGCCTGCTCAAGAGCACCGAGGGGTTCACCAGGCTGTGGCCGACGGTGGTGTGCCTGGTCGCGTACGCGGGCGCGTTCGTCGCCCTGGCGGTGGCCGTGCAGAAGGGGTTGCAGGTCAGTGTGGGGTACGCCGTGTGGTCGGGGCTGGGGACGACGCTGATCGTCATCATCGGGGCGCTCTTCCTGGGCGAGCCGGTCACGGCGGTGAAGGTCCTCGGGGTGGCCCTGGTGGTCGCCGGGGTGGCGGTGCTGAACCTCAGCGGTGCGCATTGACCGGGCGGCGCGATCCCGAGGGGCGTCGGCGGCGGATCACCGAGGCCGCGTGCCAGGTCATCGCCGAGTCCGGGGTGGACGCCGTCACGCACCGCCTCGTCGCCGCGCGCGCCGGGGTGCCGCTCGGCGCGACCACGTACTACTTCGCGAGCCTGGACGACCTCACCGCCGCCGCGCTCCGCTACGCCGCCGACCTCTCGGCGCAGGAGCTGCGCGCCTGGGAGACGGCTCTCCACGACAGCGCCGACGTTCCGGCCGCGCTGGCCGAGCTGACCGCCGCCTATCTCGCCGACCGTCCCCGCGCCCTGACCGAGATGCAGCTCTACCTCGCCGCCGCCTACCGCCCCGAACTCCGCCCCGCCGCACGTGTCTGGGCCGACGGCCTCACCGACATCCTCACCGCGTACGCCAGCCCGCGAGCCGCGCGAGCGGCCGTCACGTACCTCGACGGCGCTCTCCTCCACGCCCTCACCCGCGACGAGCCCCTGAGCGCGGCTTCGCTGTCGGCGACCCTCGCCGCCCTGCTCGGCTAAGGGGGAAGAAGTCAGGCTTCGGTGTGGCCGGACCACCAGCCGAGGACGTGGCCGATGTGGCGGACCATGAGGTCTTCGCACGCGTCGGCGGAGCCCGCTTCGAGGAGGTCGAGCATCTCCAGGTGCTCGCGGGCGGATGCCTGGAGTTCTTCGGTGGCGACCAGGTCGGCGAGGCCGGTGAGGCGGGTCTGGGCGCGGAGGTCGGCGACGATGTCGTGCAGGCGCGTGTTGCCGACGAGCTTGAGCAGGGTGAGGTGGAAGGTCGTGTCGGCCTGGAGGTAGCGGGCGAGGTCGCCGTCACGGGCGCCGCGCACGATCTCCTCGGCGAGGCCGCGCAGATGGGCCAGGTCGGTGGGGGTGAGCCGGCCCGACAGGCGGCGGACCGCCGGGGCTTCGAGCAGTTGGCGGACGTCGACGATCGCGCGCAGATCGTCCTCGCTCACGGCGGTGACGCGGAAGCCCTTGTTGCGCAGGATCTCGACCATGCCGCGCTTGGCGAGGTTGAGCATGGCCTCGCGGACCGGGGTGGCCGAGACGCCGAAGCGGGCGGCGAGGGTCGGCGCGGAGAACACCTCGCCCGCGGGCATCTGACCGGAGACGATGGCCGCGGCGATCGCCTCCTCGACCCGCTCGCGCAGGCTGGTCGAGGGGGTGAGCAGCCCCAGAGATGTGCTGTCCTCAATCGCCATGATCGTCCCCATCACCAGTCGACAGCCATTCCCTGTCAGTGCAATGGCACATCTTACCGATCGGTCAGGTCCCGCACGCGGCGTGTGTCGGGACGACCGTGTCGAATGCGGCGGCCGGAACGCCCCGGCCGTCGGGGCGTGGCCCGCGCACGGTGAGTCCGTCCAATCCGGCCGCTGCCGCGTCCTCGGCGGTAGGTGTCCCGGTCGTGGAACGGACGGGTCGCGTCGAGTGCCACCTGGGCGGTGCGCCGGATCTGCTTGCCCGGCACCATGGCGGCGATCGACGTGTCCGGATTCCGGTTCCGCCCGGTGACCGCCGCCAGCCGCTGTCAGGCGGAGCGGTGTCCCCAGTTCTGCGACGCACCCGCCGCCGCGCGCCGCTGGGGAACCCGCCAGGGGTTGTCGTCGCGCAACGGCGCGGGCAGCAGCTCCGGCGGGCAGTCCTGGAAGACCACTGGGCGCAGGAAGCGCTGGATCGCGGCCGTGCCGACGGACGTCGTCGCCGGGGCGGTGGTGGCGGGAAATGGCCCCCCGTGCTGCATCGCGGGGGTCACCGCGACGCCGGTCGGCCAGCCGTCGAACAGCAGGCGGCCCACCCGTTCCCTCAGCACCGCGACAAGGCCGCGCAGCCACGCGTCGCTCTCCCCCGCGGCGCGATGCACCGTGGCGGTGAGCGCGCCGGGGAACAGCTCCCCGACCGCCGCCACCAGGAGGTCGAGGCGGTCGGGGTCGTAGCGCACGACGACCGACAGGGGACCGAACGCCTCGTCGAGCAGTGTGGCGCGGTGCTTCAGCAGATCGCCGAGTCCGACCTCGACCAGGGTCGGTGCGGCCAGGCTCCGGCCGGATACCTCGACCTCCACCGATCCCTCGGCCAGTACGGACACGCCTGGGGTCGCGAGCACGGCGGCGCGGCGCGGGGTGTAGGCGGCGGCTATGCCCTCGTGCAGCAGCGGGTGGCCGGGCACCGCGCCCGCCGCCGAGCCGAGCGTGTCGGCGAGGCCGTGGCCGTCCGGAAGGAAGAGGAAGCCGGGTTTGGTGCAGAGCTGTCCCGCCGAGCCGGACACGCTGGCCACGAAGCCGGTCGCGAGGGTGTCGGCCCGCTCGGCCAGCGCGCCCGGTGTCACGACGACCGGGTTCACGCTGCCCAGTTCGCCGTAGAAGGGGATCGGGCGCTCACGTCCGGCGGCGATCGCGGCGAGCAGTCGGCCGACCTTGTAGGAGCCGGTGAACGCCGCCGCGGCGATCCGGTCGTCGTCGCGTAGCAGCCGCACGGCGGCGTCCTGGTCGTGGACCACGTCGAAGGTCTCCGCGGGCAGGCCGGCCGTGGCCACCGCGGCCCGCACCTTCTCGGCGGTCAGCGCCGACAGCCGCGGGTGGCCGGGGTGCGCCTTCAGGATCACCGGACAGCCGGCCGCCAGCGCGGAAGCCGTGTCGCCTCCGGCGACGGAGAACGCGAAGGGGAAGTTGCTCGCGGCGAACACCAGCACCGGACCCACCGGCAGATTGAACCGCCGCAGGTCGGGACGGGGGCCCAGGACGAAGTCCGGGTCGGCCGCGTCGAGCCGCACGTCGAGGAACTCCCCCTCGGCGCACACGTCGGCGAACATCCGCAGTTGTACGACCGTGCGCTTCAGCTCTCCGGTCAGGCGTGCCTCGGCCAGTCCGGTCTCCGCCATGGCGAGCGGGATCAGCTCGTCGGCCGCGGACGACAGCGCGTCCGCGATCGCGTTGAGCAGCGCCGCGCGCTCGGCCGGGGAGGTCTCGGTCAGATCCATGCCGCCTCCTCGGACGGCGCGAGAGCTGCTGGACACGGGCCGGCTGCCGGGCGCAGTCGTCGTCGCGCCCGCATGTCAGGCCGCTTCCGCGGACAGCGCTTCGATGCCGGAGATCGCGCGGTCCATCGCGGCGCGCACCTGCTTCTCGTGGTCAGGGGTGAGCGGTCCGCGCGGCGGGCGGCACGGGCCGCCGTATCGGCCGACCATGTCCATTCCCACCTTGATGGCCTGCACGAATTCCGTCCGCGAATCCCAGCGGAAGACGGTGACCAGTTGCTTGTAGAGCTCCCGGGCCTGGTCGTACCGCCCGGCGACCATGTGCTCGTAGATCGCGACGGACTCGGCGGGGAAGGTGTTGGGGAAGCCCGCGAACCAGCCGACGGCGCCGTCGAGCATCAGCTCCAGGAGGACGTCGTCGGCGCCCGCGATGATGTCGATGTCGCAGAGTTCGCTGATCTCGAAGGCCCGCCGGACGTCGCCGCTGAACTCCTTGACCGCGACCACCCCGTCGATCTCGGCGAGTTCCGCGATCAGGGGCGGCAGGAGGTCGACCTTGGTGTCGACCGGGTTGTTGTAGATCATCGTCGGCAGGCCGACCCCGGCGATGTGCCGGTAGTGCTCGACCACCTGCTCGTCGCTGGCCCGGTAGAGGGTGGGCGGCAGGGCGAGTACGGCGTCCGCGCCGTCTGCCTTGGCCAGTTCGGCCCAGTGCTCGGCCTGGTGCCAGCCCGCGCCGTGCACACCGGCCAGTACCAGTCCGCGCCCGCCGACGGCCTCGACGGCCACCTGCACCACGCGGCGGCGCTCCTCGTCGGTGAGCGACGAGTACTCGCCGAGCGAGCCGTTCGGCCCGACGCCGCGGCAGCCGTTGCTGATCAGCCAGTCGCAGTGCTCCGCGTATCGCTCGTAGTCGACGGCGAGCCCTGCGGGGGCGGAGCTGTCCGGCTTGTAGGGCAGCGCCGTCGCGACGATGACGCCGCCGAGGTCGAAGTGCTCACTGGTCATGGTCTGCCTTTCATCGGTGGGGTGTTCTGAGGGGGTCGGCGGGAAGGGGGGTGGTGGTCGATGGGGCCGCCGCCGGCTGGACCGTGGCGATGTCGCCGAGCCGGACCGGTACGACGATCGGGCGCTGGGCCATACGTCCCTGGTCCAGCGGCGCGGTCGGCAGGAGGTCCTCGACGTTCCGGCCGCAGGTGCGGCCCTGGCACATGCCAAGACCCGCGCGGGAGCTGAGCTTGAGGGAACGCAGCCCGCAGCTCCCGGTGGCGGTGGCCGCGGCGCGCAACCGCTCCGCGGTCACGTCCTCGCAGCGGCACACGACGGTGCTGTCGTCGACCCATGACCGCCAGCCGGGCCGGATGCCGTGTGCGCGGTGCATGCGGTCGGCGAAGGCGCGGTGGCGGGTCACCTCAGCGGTGCCACCGGCCCGGCCCGCAGCGGGCCGACCGGCCGCAGCCCGACCGGCCGCGGCTCGTCCCGCCGCCTCGCCCTCGGCGAGGGCCAGGTCCGCGCCGCCGATACCGGTGATCTCACCGGCCGCGTAGACACCGGGTACGGAGGTGCGCTGTTCGTCGTCCACGCACACGCTTCCGTCGGCGGTGAGCGCGCAGCCCGCCGAGATGGCGATCTCGGTGCGCGGGACGAACCCGTGGCCGACGCACACCGCGTCGACCTCGATACGCCGCCCGGTGCCCTCGCGCGGTGTCCAGTCGTCGGTGATCCGGGCGACGGTGACGGCTGTCACCCGGTCATCGCCGTGCGCGGCCACGACGGCCGCGCCGGTGCGGTAGGGGACGCGCCGTACGGCCAACGCGCCGACGTATCCGCCGAGTTCGGCGGACTTGGACAGCACGTCCTTCGGCCGCATCTCGTACGGGCGGGGCAGCCAGCCGCGGGCGATCCGCCGCCAGCTGCTCGCCTCGACGACGCCGACCACGCTCGCGCCCACGTGGAGGAGGCCGGTGGCCACGGGAAGCAGGAACGGGCCGGTGCCCGCGACCAGGACTCGCCTGCCCACGGCGACGCCGTCGCCCTTGGCCATCGCCTGCGCGGCGCCCGCCGTGTAGACGCCCGGCAGGTCCCAGCCCGGGAACGGCAGCGTGCGCTCGTGCGCGCCGGTGGCGATCACCAGGGCGCGGGGTTCGAAGAGCCGGCGGCGCCGGTCAGCGCCGTCGGCCGGGCCGACCAGCGTGTGGACGACCGGCGGCCCCGCGTCGCGGCGGTCCACCGCCCAGACCTGGGCGCCGGTGACGATCTCGCAGTCGGGGTCTCGCGTCAGCGCGGCGCGCAGCGCGGTGAAGCGGGACCACTTGTGCTGCGGCGCGTGGCTGTCCGGGGCGGAAGTCCCGGCCGCCGCGTGGCTGTCTTCGTCGGAATTCCCGGTCGGCGCATGGCCTTCCGGCGCGGAAATCCCGGTCGCCGCGTGTCGCCAGAACTGGCCGCCCAGGACGGCCGACGCGTCGAGCAGGACGACCCGCGCCCCGCTGAGCCGGGCCGCCCGAGCCGCGGCGAGCCCGGCCGGTCCCGCTCCGATCACCAGCACGTCAACGCTCGACATCGCTCGCCCCCGTCTCGACGATGTCGCCGTCGGCCACCAGCCGTTGGCAGGCCCGCACGTCACCGAGGCCGTTCACCGTCACCAGGCAGTCGAAGCAGACGCCGATGCCGCAGAACAGGCCGCGGGGCCGACCGGTGCCGGCGGTGGTGCGCCAGGAGACCCGGCCCCGCGTCATCAGCAGTCCCGCGACGGTCTGTCCCTGCGGGGCGGACAGCCGTTCGCCGTCCAGCGTCACGGAGATCTTCATCCGGTGGTCTCCTCCTTCAGTCCCAGCGACGGTCGGGTCACGGCGTACGGGGCGGCCGGGATCTCGGGCTCCGCGCCGGTCATCAGCGCGCCGATCAGTTCCGCGGTGCCGGGCGCGAGCCCGATGCCCGCGCCCTCGTGTCCGGTCGCGTGCCACAGGCCGGGCAGCCGGGGGTCGGGCCCGATGACCGGGAGGTGGTCGGGTACGAACGGCCGGAAGCCGCCGTACGCGCGCATGACCGGAACGTCGGCCAGAAAGGGGAAGAGCAGCATGGCTTTGGCGGCGAGTTCGCCGACCACCGCGGCCTCGATCCGCTCGTCGAATCCCCGGCGCTCGCGCGAGGAGCCGATGAGTACGGTCCCGGCCGCCGTCGACTCGACGACGCTGGACGTCTGGAGGGCCGCGTCCCCCGACTCGACGGCTCCGACATAATCCGCGTCGTACACCTTGTGCCGGACGCGGTGCGGCATGCGCGCGGTGACCAGGACGGTCCCGCGTCGGGGCAGCACCGGGAGGCGGACGCCGAGGCCGGCCGCGACCTCGGCGGACCAGGGTCCGGCGGCCACGACCGTGTGCCCGGCGGCGAAGCGCCCGGCCGTGGTCTCCACACCGACGAGCCGTCCGCGGTCCACGACGCCGCCGAGAACGATGACGCCCTGTCGTACCCGCGCGCCGTGCCGACGGGCAGAGGCGAGCAGCGCCTCCGTCGCGACGGCCGGTTGGACCTGGGCGTCGCCGGGATAGAAGACGGCCGCTTCGACGCGCGGCGTCAGGTCGGGTTCCAACTCGGCGGCCTCCGCCGCCGTCACCGCACGGGCGTCCACGCCCGCCTTCCGCTGGGTGGACGCGAATGCCAGGAGCGCGTCCGCCCCCGCCCCCGTCGTCGCGACCACCAGGCCGCCCTTCGCCTCGAACTCGAGGTCGGGGAAGCCGGGCCCCAGCTCCTCCCCCAGTTCGGCGGCGAATTCGGTCCACAGGCGGCCGGACAGCACCGCGAGGTCGAGTTCGGCGCCGGGGCCCTTGTCGGAGACCAGGATGTTGCCCTCCCCGCTGGACGACGTCCCTCCGGCGGACGCGCCGCGGTCCAGGACGGTCACCCGGAATCCGCCCATGGCCAACTTCCTGGCCACGGAGGCCCCGATGATCCCGGCCCCCACGATGACGACGTCCGCACTCCGCATTTCAGTAGCATGTCACATGTCACGCGTCATGGATAGGCGTGGCTCAGGGCGATACGCGCAGGCCACCGGACGCGCGGCCCGACGCGGGGATGACGGAGAACGCCAGGGCGGCCAGCAGCGCCGTGACCGCGGCGAGGGTCAGCGAGCAGGAGAGGGACCGGCTCGCCAGGGGTCCGGCGGTGGCCGCCCCCAGGGCGAAGGCGGTGATCTTCAGACTGGCGCCCGTGGTGAAGATCTGGCCTCGCAGGTGCGCGGGGGCCTCGCGGTGGCGGACGGCGAACAGGGCGGCGAGTTGGGGGCCTTCGCCGATTCCCGCCAGGAGGAAGGCCGCGACGAGCGCGGCCGGGTGGCCCCCTACGGCCAGGGCCCAGGCGGCGGACTGGACGAGGGCCCCGGCCCAGATGATCGCGTCGGGGGCCGCCGCACGCGGAAAGCGCGCGAGCACGGTGGTGGCCAGCAGGGCGGAGACCGCCGCGCAGGACAGTAGGAGGGCGCCGCGGCCGGCGCCGCCCAGGCCCCGCTCGCCCAGGAGCGGGAGGCACGCGGTCACCATGCCTTGGGCGACGCAGGAGATCACCGAGGTGAGGGTCGCCCGGGCCAGCGCGGGTCGGCCGAGGATGACCCGGGTTCCGGCGGCGAGGTCGTGGAGCACCGACGTGGCCCGGACACCACGCGCCGGACCCGGGCGGCCGGGGAGCGTCCACGCGGCGGGCAGCGCCAGGGCGATGAGCGTGAGGGAGACGACCACGGCTGTCGAGGCGCCGAGCGCCACCGCCACACCGCCCGCGAGAGCCGGACCGGCGAGGCTCGCGGCGCTGAAGGTCATGGCGTCGAGGGCGTTCGCGCGGGGCAGGCGGTCGCCCGTTGCCACGCGCGGGAGTTGGGCCGTCCATCCGCCGGACAGGGCAGGTCCCAGCAGTCCGGTCGCCACGGCGATCACGATGGTGACGGGGAACGGCAGGCGGGCGAGCCCCGCGAGGATCACGCCGAGCCCGGTCGCGTAGAGGGCGAGGGCCCAGGCGAGCAGGCGCCCCGGTCGTACGGCTCGGTCGAGGAGCGCGCCGAGCAGCGGCCCGCCGACCGCGGCGGAGACCGTGACGCCCGCGAGCAGCGAGGACGCGGCGGTGGTCGAACCAGCGAGGGCGAAGCCCGCCAGCATCAGGGCCGGTCCCGACATCTCGTCGCCGGTACGGGCGGCGACCGCTCCGGTGAGATAACGGCGGAGCGTGTAACGGTGACTCATCTCCAGGACGTTACGCACGTAACTCAAATGTCGGCAAGATGCGTTACATTCGACGGATGTCCTCCCACAGCGACGACTGGTCCACCCGGCACTCGGTGCTGGCCACCGCGCGGCGGACGGCCGCCCTGCTCAACGTCCTCGCCGACGAGCGCCCCGACCCGGCCGGGGTCGCCGACACGCTCCGCGCGTACGGCGAGGCGGAGCCGATCGACTTGACCACCGGCGACGTCGCGGCCATGCGCGCGGCCGCCGCCCTGCTGCGACCCGCCTTCGCCGCCGAGGACGCCGACGCCGCCGCGGCCGTCCTCAACCGCCTGCTCAAGGACCACACGGGACCGCTGCGCCTGTCCTCGCACGGCGGCGGCACGCCGTGGCATCCGCACCTCGACCACGACGACGAAGCCCCCTGGGACGAATGGCTCCTCGCGTCGTCGTGCATGGCCCTGACCGTTCTCGTCTGGGACCGCCAGCGCCCGCCCGGCGGGATCTGCTCCTCCCCCAGTTGCCGGAACGTCTTCCTCGCGCCGGGCAGCGGTCCCGAACGCCGCTACTGCTCCCGCCGATGCGCGACCCGCGAACGCGTCGCGGCCCATCGACGCGCGCACGCCACCGGACAGTCGGGCGAGGTCACGTAGCGCGTCGCGGGCGCCGACCGGCGGACCGTCCGCGCGCTCCGGGGCGCGAGGACCGGGACCGGGCGGGCGGCGAACACCAACAGCCCGTGGCGGCAACGCGGTTGGCTAGAGTCGGCGCATGAGCGCTTCCTCACCCGCCGACCTGGTCCGCGCGTTCCACCGCGCCTTCGGACTCGACGTCCGCGATACGCCGACGGAGGTGTCGCCCGCTCTTGCCGCGCATCGCGGGGAGTTGCTCGCCGAGGAGGCGACGGAGGTCGCCGAGGTCTCGGTGACCGGTCCGCTGGACCATCTGGCGCACGAACTGGCCGACGTCGTCTACATCGCGTACGGCACGGCCCTGGTGCACGGGATCGACCTCGACGCGGTCATCGCCGAGATCCACCGGTCCAACATGACCAAGCTGGGCCCCGACGGGCAGGTCTCGCGCAGGGCCGACGGCAAGGTGCTCAAGGGGGAGCACTACGAAGCCCCGGACGTGTCAGCGGTGCTGCGCCGCCAGGGCTGGGCGCCCGGCGGCGCGAGTTGAGGACTCCGGGAGAATCGGCGTCCATGGACGCCGACAGCGCGAGGCCGCACGCGGGACGCATGCTCGACTTCTATCTCGGCGGCACCCTGCACACCGCCGCCGACCGCGCCGCCGCGCGGCGGATGCTGGAGGTCAATCCGCATCTGATCACCAGCGCGCGCGTGAACCGGCGGTTCATCGACCGGTCGGTGCGGTATCTGGTCGGCTCCCGCGGGATCACGCAGTTCCTCGACCTGGGGTCGGGCATCCCGACCCGTACGCCCGAATACCCGAATCTGCACGAGAGCGCGCAGGCCGTCGACCCCGCCTGCCGTGTCGTGTACGTCGACAACGACCCGGCCGTCCGCGCGTACGCGGCCGAACTGCTGACCAGCACACCGCAGGGCCGGGCCGTGTACGTGGAGGCCGATGTCACCGACGGCGCGGCGCTGTACGAGCGTCCGGAGATCGCCGGCGTCCTCGATCTCACTCGGCCCGTGGCGCTCGGCATGAACGCGCTGCTGCACTTCTTCGCGGACGACGCCCAGGCGCGCGGGCTGGTCGAAGCCTTCACCGGGCCGTTGGCGGCGGGCTCGCATCTCACCCTCACGCACATCACGCGCGACTGGGCGCCGGAGGTCATGGACGCCCTCGTCCGGCTGTACCGCGAGGACGTCACGGACGGCGGCGCCCGCTCGCGCGCCGAGATCGAAGCGCTCGTCGGCGGACTCGACGTCGTCTCCCCCGGTGTCGTCAATCCTGCCGACTGGCGCCCCGGCCCCGGCGACGCCCCCGTACCGGCCGAGCAGGTCAACCTCTACGCGCTACTCGCCCGGGTCCCCTAGCCCCTGGACCTCGGCGTACGAGGGGGCGGTGAGATCCGTCGGCCGCCCGTCCCGGACGGCCGTCGCGGTGGAGACCGCCGAGGCCAGGGCTCCTCGGTAGAGGAGGGAGCCGAGGCTGACCCTGCGTACGCCCATCGCGGCCAGTTCGGCGAGGGGCGGTCCGCTCGGCGCGTACAGGATGTTCAGCGGTACGACGAGGGACGACGTCAGGGCGGTGATCTCGTCCGGGTCCGACAGTCCGGGGACGAACACCCCGTCCGCACCCGCCTGTTCGTAGACCGCGAGGCGGGACGGGGTCGTGTCCTGCTCGCGGCCGAGCCAGTGGGTGTCGGTGCGTGCGTTCACGAACAGCGGCGGTACGGCGGATTTGACGGCGGCGATCTTCGCGGCGTGCAGGGCGACGGGGGTGAGCGTGCCGTCGGCGCGGCCGTCCTCGAGATTGATCCCGGCCGCGCCCGCCGCGTACAACCGCTCGGCCAGTGCGACGACTTCGACCACGTCGTCGCTGAAGCCGCCCTCGGCGTCGACGGTGAACAGGAAGGAGCCGCGGCCGAGTCGGCGGGCCAGGGCCACGGTCGCGTCCGCGGTGGCGGCGGCGCCGTCCGGCAGGCCGAGGGCCGCGGCCACGCCCAGGCTGGTGGTGCCGATAGCGGGAAAGCCGCCCGCCGCCAGGGCGGCCGCGCTGGCGTAGTCCCAGGCGTTGGGCAGCAGCAGCGGGGCGGCCTGGTGGTGCAGGCGGGCGAAGGGGGTGAGCGGGCGCCGGAGCAGCCCTTCTGCCAGGGCGAGCGCGTGTCGCGATGACTCCTCCGCCACCGCGCCGGGCTCCGGCATCCCGAGGGCTTCGGCCAGGACACGCAGCACCCGCACTCGGGTCTCGCTGTCCGAACCTTCCGAGCCGTCGGCGGCTGCCGCATCCCGTAGCGTCACGGGTTCCAGCCGCGCGAGTTCTGCCTCGACCAGAGCGCGCCGTCGGCGGTGCGTCCGCCCGGAGCTGAAGCGGGCGACGGCGGACCGCAGCCACGCCACGCTCGCCCCGGCGGACCCGACGTCCCCGGCCGGCGGTTCCGGTACGAGCGCCGGATCGGCGAGCGCCGCCCGCACGTCCGCCCAGCGGTCGAACTCATGCGTCTGATGCCTCATGGCCCCGACGCTACGACCGGATCGTTTCGGCGCCGGCCGAAGCGTCCCCGCCGCGCCGCCGCACCCTCGGCGGCCCGACGCGGACGCCGGCACACCACACCCGGCGGGCGCCCTGTCAGGTGGGCGCCCGCCGGGGGGACTGAGGGGCCCGGAGGCCGTGGGCGGGGTGCGGAGTGCGGGTCGGGAAGCTACTCCTTGACCGCGCCCGAGTTCGCGCTGCGGACGAAGTGCCGTTGGAAGACGAAGAACAGCAGCGCGACCGGGATCGTCGACAGCAGGGCCGCGGTGAGCTTCAGCGGATACTGCGTGCCCGCGCTGAGGCCGCCGGAGACCAGGTGGGCCAGGCCCGTGGTGAGGGTCTCGTACTGCGGGGACTGGGTGGCCACGAGGAAGTGGGTGAACTCGTTCCAGGAGCCCTGGAACGACAGGATGGTCAGCGTGATCAGCGCGGGCTTGGCCATCGGCAGGACGACCGACCAGAAGGTGCGGAAGACGCCCGCGCCGTCGATCCGCGCCGCTTCCTCCACTTCCTTGGGCACCGACACGAAGAACTGCCGCATGATGAACACCCCGGCCGCGTCGACCAGCAGCGGCACGATCATTCCGGCGTAGCTGTCGAACATCCCGAGCTGGTTGAGCACCAGGAACTTCGGGATGAGCAGGACCACGCCGGGCACGGACATGATCGTCAGCAGCCCGTTGAACAGCAGGTTGCGGCCCCGGAAGTCCAGCCGGGCCAGGGCGTATCCGGCGAGCGAGTCGAAGAAGACGCGTCCGGCGGTGATGAAGACCGTGACCACGATCGAATTGGCCAGCCAGCGGGTGAACGGCACCGCGTCGCCGGTGCCGCCGAGGCCGAACAGGCGCCGGTAGGAGTCCAGCGAGAACGGGTTCGGCAGCAGCGACAGGGGATGGGCCGCCGCGTCCGGGTCCGTCTTGAGCGAGGTCGCGATCTGGACGAAGAACGGCAGGGCGTACAGCAGTCCCATGCCGATCAGCAGCCCGTACACCACGATCCGCAGCACCCGGCTGCCGGACGACCGGCCGCCGGGACGGCCTTTCGCCGACCGGCCGGAGGAGCGTCGTTCCATCGTCCCGGCGCTCATGACGTCCTCCCTCGCACCAGCCGCGCCCGCAGACGGCTGAATCGTGTGACCGCGTCGCGGTCGCGCAGCAGGACGCGCTGCACCAGCGTCATCACCAGGATGATCGCCAGCAGCAGGAAGGCGATGGCCGCCGCGCGCCCGTAGTCGGCGTCCTGGAATCCCGCGGTGTACGACAGGTAGGCGGGGGTGAGGGTCGTGTTGGCGGGTGCGCCCTGGCTCATGACGTACACCGCGTCGAAGACCTGCCAGGTGCCGATCAGTCCGAGGGTGACGACCAGGAAGAGCACCGGGCGCAGCGCGGGCAGCGTCACGTTGCGGAACGACTGCCAGCGGTTGGCGCCGTCGAGCAGCGCGGCCTCCTCCAGCTCCGCGGGTACGTCCTGGAGCGCGGCGAGGAAGATCAGCATGTACGTGCCCGAGCTGGTCCAGATCGCGAGGATGATGATGGTGCACATCGCGATGGAGGGCCCGGCCAGCCAGTCCCACCAGGACAGTCCGAGGAAGCCGTGCGCGGCGAGCGCGGGCACGGGCTTGTCCGGGTCGACGATGCCGAGGCCGCCGAGCACGGTCCACACCAGGCCGTGCGCGTCGGTGAACCACTTCGGTCCGGTGATGCCCACCCACTTCAGCAGCGCGTTGACCGCGCCGCTGCCCTGGAAGAGGAACAGGAACACCGTGGATATGGCGATCGAGCTGGTCACGGACGGGAAGTAGAAGACCGTGCGGAACAGGCTCTTGCCTTTGACTCGGCGGCTGTTGACCGCCACGGCCAGAGCCAGGGCCAGGGCCGTCTGGACGGGGACGACCAGCAGGACGTAGTACAGATTGTTGCGGATCGACGTCATGAAGAGCTGTCGGTCCTGACCCGGCCGGGTCAGCAGATCGGAGTAGTTGCGCACCCCGACGAAGTCGGCGGCGCCGCTGAAGGGGTTCGACTGCCCGTTCCAGTGCAGCAGGCTGACCCACAGCGCCATGCCGATGGGCAGGAGCAGGAAGAGGCCGAGCACGACCACCATCGGGCTGACGAACAGCCAGCCCCACAGGCCCTGATGCCCCTTGATCGCCCGGTCGCGGCGCCCGCCGCCGAAGCGGGGACCGCGGCGCGTACCGGCGCCCGCCGTCCCGCCGCCGCGGGCGCCCCGTGTGCCCGTGCCTCCCGGTGGGGCTCCCGGCCCCGCCGGTGCGGCGACGGCGCCGCTGCCGTGCTGGCTCATCTCTTTCTCCTCCTGCTCCTGCCCCCGCGGTGCTGCCCGGCCGGTACGGTCAGTTGTCGCTCTTGAGTACCTGGTCGCCGTTGGTCTGGAGGCTGGACAGGATCTTCTTGGGATCGCCGGTGGCCAGCCCGGACAGGTCGGTGTCGAACTGGGCCAGGACCTTGGTGAAGCCGGGGACGGTCACCGGACCCTGCGCGAAGGCGGTGCCGTCGGCGAACGCCACGCTCGCCGGGTGCTTCTCCTTGAACGTCGCCAGCGCGCTGTCGCGCGAGGGCAGCACACCGATGGCGTCGGCGAAGGACAACTGCTGGTCGACGGTGGTGAACGCCTTCACCAGATCGACGGCCGCGTCGTGGTGGGCGCTCTTGTTGGCCACGCCCCAGCAGTTGCTGAAGGACAGCGTGCCCTTGCCCTTGGGACCTTCGGGCAGCGGGACGACCTTGTAGCCGACCTTCGGGTAGTCCGCGGTCATCGCGCCGGTCAGCCAGTTGCCCTCGATGGTCATCGCGGCCTTCTGGGTGCCCAGTGCCTCACCGCCCCAGCCGGTGTCGACCTGCTTGGGGAACTTCATCACGCCCTCGTTGAGCAGCTTCTTCACATACGTCAGCGCCTCGACGTTCGCGGGGCTGTCCGCGGTGACCTTGCTCTGGTCGGCGTTGGTGACCCAGCCGCCGGCCTGCTTCATGAAGGGGCCGAGCTGGTTGTACGAGGCGTTCACGACCAGACCGGTGGTCTTCTTCGTCGTGAGCTTCTTGGCGACCTTCTCCAGGTCGTCCCACGTCTTGGGGTAGTCCGCGTCGGTGAGCCCGGCCTCCTTCCACATGGCCGTGTTGACCGCGAGCGCCAGCGTGGAGCTGTCCTTGGGCGCGCAGACGAACTTGTTGTCGTAGGTGAAGGACGCGCGTAGCGCGCTGTTGAAGTCGTCCTTGTCGGAGAGCTGGTCACCGTAGGCGTACAGCGAGTTGCCCTTGGCGTAGTTGGCGAAGACGCTGGAGCCGACGTAGAAGACGTCCGGCGGCTTGCCGCCCGCCAGGGCCTGGCCGAGCTGCTGGTCGAGGTTCTGGGCGGCGATCACCGAGACGGTGTTGCCGGTCTTCTTCGCCCACGCGGTCGCGGCCTGCTTCACGGCGTTGGTCTCGTTGTCGCCCGAGGAGCCGATCATCACCGTGAGGCTCTGCTTGCCGCCCGAGTCCTGCTTGCCGCTGCTGTCGCTGCCGAAGTTGGACGAACACCCGGCGACCAAGAACACCCCGCACACGGCGGTGGCGGTCGCGGCTCTGCGTACTGTCATCGTTTCTCTCCAGGACTGTCCGGATCATCCGGAACCTACGGAACTCCGCGAGCCGGGCGATGAGGGCGCCCGATGCGGTGGGCCAGCGTGGCCGTGCCGCTTTATCGCTTTGTAGCTTTATGGCGTGACAGACGTGTCCGGTCTGCCAGGTCAGGACCGTGGGGCGCGGTCCATGTCACCCCACGGTCCTTCAACCCTTCGGACCAGGCGGTCCGTCGGGAACTAGGGGGCCGACGGCCGGTCGTCGGGCGACGTCGCGGCGGACGGTCCCGCCGCGGAGCTCTCCCGGACGATCAGCTCCGGCGTCAGCAGCACATGCTCGGGATCGGCCTGCGGGTCGCCGATGCGCGCCATGAGCAGCCGGGTGCAGACCCGGCCGACCTCCTCCAGCGGCTGACGGACGCTGCTGAGGCCAGGACTGAGCAGACCGGCCGCCGGGGAGTCGTCGAAGCCGACCACCGCCACGTCCCGGCCGGGGGTCCGGCCGCTGTCCCGCAGCGCCCGGTAGCAGCCCAGTGCCAGGGTGTCGCTGGCCGTGACGACCGCGGTCACGCGGGGCAGGACCCGCGCCACCGCGTCCCGCGCCGCGTTCACGTCACCCACCGAGGAGACCCGCAGGTCACGCACCGGCAGGTCGTGGCGCCGCATCGCCTCACGCCAGCCCGCGGCCCGGTCGTCGCCGACGCCCGAGCCACGCGGCCAGCCGAGGAAGGCGATCCGGGTGTGTCCGGCGGCCACGAGCTGGTCGACGGCCGCCGACGTACCGTACGCGCCGTCCACGTCGACCCAGTCGCCGGTGTCGCGGGCCGACCAGGACCGGCCGAACGCCACGAAGGGTACGCCACGTTTGTGCAGCCAGGCCGGGCGCCGGTCGCCGCGGTGGGTGTTGCTCAGCACGAACGCGTCGACCGAGTGGTCGCGCAGCAGCGCGTCGTAGCGGTCGACCTCGTCGTCCGCGCCGGACCGCGCCGCGAACAGCAGCACACGGTACCCCGCCTTGTCCGCGGAGTCCGACAGCGCGTGCAGGAAGTCGTCGAGCACGGGGGTGGACTCCCCCGCGAACGTCGGCTGGATGGCGTAGCCGATCAGCCGGCTGGACCGGGTGCGCAGCGAGCGGGCGGCCTGATGCGGCCGGTAGTCCAGTTCGCTGATCGCCTCACGGACCCGCTCCAGCGTGCGGGGTGCCAGCAGGTCGGGCGAGTTCAGCGCGTTGGACACCGTCTGTACGGACACGCCGGCGCGCTGGGCGACCAGAGCCAGTGTCACCGGCTTGTTGTTGCGCCCGCCTGAGCTGGTCGTACGCGGCACCACGGCCTCCGTTGTCCATGCGCCGCACCACTCGAAATGCGGCGCTGCATCTTCGATGGATCGATAAAACTCCCTTTCACTGCTGGTTGGCAAGGGTTAGAGTGAATTTTGATCGATCCAAATTCTGAGGCACCATCTCGGTCCACCGACGAGAGGCACCACCCTGTGAACACGGCCGTCCAAGGGCACAGCACCGCGAACCCGTCTCCCACGGACGTCGTCACCGAGGGCTTGCAGCCCTTCCTGCACGACGCCTGCACCACGCTCTACGCGCCCAGCCTGGTGCTGTCCCGACCAGGCGGGGACATCTCCGCCGGTGCGGACGGCTTCTTCCACGGCGACCGCCGGGTGCTGTCGAGCCTGGCGGTCCGGGTCGAGGGCGTCCCCCTGATCCCGGTCGGCCACACCCTCGGCCCCGCCGACAGGACCGCCTTCCGCGCGATCCTGCGCGGTGTCGGGGAACACACCGCCGACCCCGCGGTCACGCTGCGCCGGGTCCGCTCGGTGGCGCCGGGCACGCTCCGCGAGGAGCTGGAGATCGTCAACGCGGGGCTGCGGCGGATCCGTCTCGACGTGGTGGTCGCCGCGGCCACGGACCTGGCGCGGATGACCGACGTCAAGTCCGGGCGCACGGTCGCCGCGCTCCCCGCGAGGGCCGAGGACACCGGGCTGACCTGGGGCGACGACGAGCTGACCGTACGGCTGCGGCCGGTGTCGGTGGCCGTGACCGGGCCCGGTGCCAGTGCCGGTACGGTGTCGGGTCCGGCGTCCGGTGGCGCGCCAATGCCGGGACAGGACTCCGGCGACGGTTCAGGACCGCGCGAGCCGCTGGTCGACGCCGACAGCGGTGAGCTGCGTTACACCGTGGAGCTGCCGTCGGGCGGCACCTGGCGGGCGACGGTCGAGTGCGGTGTCAGCGACGCGGAGCCGGACCAGTTCCCGGCCGTCGCGCGGGACGCCGTACCGTGGTCGCCCACCGAGCTGCGCAGCGCCGACGGCCGTCTGGACCGGCTGCTGGCCCGGTCGGTGGGCGACCTGGAGCGGCTGCTTCTGTCGGACCCGCTGCACCCCGAGGACCGTTTCCTGGCCGCCGGGTCGCCGTGGTTCCTGACGCTGTTCGGCCGGGACTCGCTGTGGGCGGCGCGGATGCTGCTGCCGCTGGGCACGGACCTGGCCGCGGGGACGCTGCGCACGCTGGCCCGCCGCCAGGGCGCCGTCACCGATCCCCGTACCGAGGAGCAGCCCGGCAAGATCCTGCACGAGGTGCGCCGCGAGACCCTGCACCTGGCCGAGGGCGCGAAGCTCCCGCCGGTGTACTTCGGCACCGTGGACGCCACCCCGCTGTGGGTGATCCTGCTGCACGACGCGTGGCGCTGGGGTCTCGACCCGCGGCAGGTGCGCGAGCTGCTGCCGCACGCCGAGGCCGCCCTGGAGTGGCTGGCCACGTACGGCGACGCGGACGGCGACGGGCTGCTGGAGTACATCGACACCACCGGCCACGGGCTCGCCAACCAGGGCTGGAAGGACTCCGGCGACTCGATCCGCTGGCGCGACGGCCGTCTCGCCAAGGCGCCGATCGCGCTGTGCGAGGTCCAGGCGTACGGCTACGAGGCGGCGATGGCGGGCGCGGCGCTGCTGCGGGCCTTCGACCGGCCGGGCGCCGAGCGCTGGGAGCAGTGGGCGGACCGGCTGCGCAGCCGCTTCCGGGAGAGCTTCTGGGTCGAGGACGAGCGGGGCCGCTACCCGGCCGTCGCCCTCGACGCCGACAAACGTCCGGTGGACGCCGTGACCTCCGGCTTCGGCCACCTGCTGGGCACCGGGCTGCTGGACCCGCGGGAGAGCGCCCTGCTGGCCGCCCGGATCGCGGGACCCGAGCTGGACTGCGGTTTCGGGCTGCGCACGCTGAGCACGGATTCCACCGGTTTCAACCCGTTCGGCTACCACATCGGCTCGGTCTGGCCGCACGACACCGCCATCGCGGTGCACGGCCTGGTCCGCGCCGGATTCCCCCGCGAGGCCGCCAAGCTGGCCGAGGGCCTGATCGCCGCGTCCGCCGGTTTCGACGGACGGCTGCCGGAGCTCTTCGCCGGGCACGGCTCCGAGCTGGACAGCGCGCCCGCCCCGTATCCGGCGGCCTGCCGTCCGCAGGCGTGGTCGGCGGCCTCCGCCGTCCTGCTGGTCCAGGCCGCGCTCGGGCTCGAGGCCGATGTGCCCGGCGGGTCGCTGCGGATGTCCCCGCTGGCGGCGGGCCGTCTCGGCCCGCTGACCATGAGCGGTCTGCGGGTCGGCGAACAGCCGCTGGCCGTACGGCTCGACGCGGACGGCCGGGCGGGGGCCGATGCTCCCGACAGCCTGACGGTGGAGGGCGCGGACCGCTTCGGCGCGGCGGGCTGAGCGCCGCCGCGCCCGCGTAGCCGTGAGGGGGTGTTCCTTCGGTCACTGCCCCCGACCGGTGGGCTTCGGTCCCGGTCCGGGGTCGGTGTTCTCGGCGGTACGGGCAGGGAGCGGGGTCCAGGCGGCGTCGTGCTCGGCGCTGCGCTGGACCGCGTCCAGGACGAGCTGGACCTCCAGGGCGTCCGCGAAGGACGGCTCGGGGTCGCGCCCCTCCGCGATGGCGGTGACCAGGTCGCGGGCCTGGTGGGTGAAGGCGTGCTCGTAGCCGAGTCCGTGGCCCGGCGGCCACCAGGCCGACAGGTAGGGGTGGTCGGGTTCGGTGACCAGGATGCGGCGGAAGCCCTGTTCCGCCGGTGGCTGGGCGGCGTCGAGGAACTCCAGTTCGTTGAGGCGTTCCAGGTCGAAGGCGGCGGAGCCGAGGGAGCCGTTGATCTCGATCCGCAGGGCGTTCTTGCGGCCGGTGGCGAATCGGGACGCCTCGAAGGTGGCCAGCGCGCCGCCGTGGAAGCGGCCGAGGAACACCGTGGCATCGTCCACGGTCACCTCGCCCCGCGCGGCGGGCACGGCGCCGGGCAGCGGTCGTGTCGGCACGAAGGTCTCGCTGAGCGCGGCGACGCCCGACAGCCGGTCGCCCGTCAGGTGCTGGGCGAGGTCGATGATGTGCGAGCCGATGTCGCCCAGCGCGCCCGATCCGGCGTGCTCGCGCCGCAGCCGCCACACCAGCGGGAACCGCGGGTCCACGATCCAGTCCTGGAGGTACGCGGCGCGTACGTGCCGGATCCGGCCGAGCCGTCCGTCGGCGACGAGGCGGCGCAGCAGCGCGAGCGCCGGGACCCGCCGGTAGGTGAAGCCGCACATGGCGCGGACGCCCGACTCCCGCGCCCGGTCGGCGGCCCGGCACATCGCGCGGGCCTCGGCCACCGAGTTGGCGAGCGGCTTCTCGCACAGGACGTGCTTGCCCGCCGCGAGCGCGGCGAAGGCGATCTCGGCGTGGCTGTCGCCCGGTGTGCAGATGTCGATCAGGTCGATGTCGTCGCGGTCGATCAACTCCCGCCAGTCGGCGGTGCTTTCGGCCCAGCCGAGCCGCTCGGCGGCGGTCGCGGCCCGCTTGGGGTCGCGACCGCACAGCGCCGCCATATGGACGCGGGCGGGCAGGTCGAAGACATGGTCGACGGTACGCCAGGCCTGTGAGTGCGCGGCGCCCATGAAGGCGTGCCCGACCATGCCGACGCGTAGCCGCTGAGTGGTCATGTGGTCTCCCTGCTCATCGGGGTTCGGCGCGCGCAAGCGCGCGGTGAAAGGAAGGGGAGCCGCCGGGGTCAGAAGCCCAGCGGCAGGTAGTCCGCCACGTTGGACTGGGTGATGGTCTCCGAGGCGAGCCGCAGTTCCTTGGGCACGCCCAGCTCCGTCAGGTCGGCCATGCCGCGGTTGTTGGCCAGCAGCCGGGCGAGCGAGACGGCTGAGCCCGCCATCGTCGGGCTGTAGGTGACGGTGGCCTTGAGGACCGTGTTGTCGTCGCGGATCTGCTCCATGACCTTGCGCGAGCCCGCCCCGCCGACCATGAAGAACTCGTCCCGCCCGGCCTGCTTGACCGCGGCGAGCACGCCGACGCCCTGGTCGTCGTCGTGGTTCCACACCGCGTCCAGCTTCGGCGCCGCCTGGAGCAGGTCGGAGGTGACCTGGTGGCCCGAGTCGATGGTGAACTGCGCCGAGACGCGGTGCTTGACGCTCATGCCGTACGTGGCCAGGGCCTCCTTGAAGCCGCGGCTGCGGTCCTGGGTCAGCGGCAGATTGTCGATCCCGGCGATCTCGGCGATCGTCGCGTTGGTCTTCCCGTCCGCCTTGAGGCGGCTGCCGATGAAGTGACCCGCGGCCACGCCCATGCCGTAGTTGTCGCCTTTGATCAGGACCCGGAACGCCTGTTCGTCGGAGAACTGCCGGTCGAGGTTGACCACCGGGATACCGGCCTGCATGGCCTTGCGTCCGGTGGCCGTGAGCTGGGCGCCGTCGAAGGGCAGCACCACGATGACGTCGGGCTTGGACTGGATCAGCGTCTCCATCGCGGCGCGCTGGGCGGTGGCGTCCTCGCCCGCCTCCACGGCCTTGAAGGTGACCTCGGAGAACTGCTTGGCGCGGCGCTGCGCGTTGGTGGTGATGGCCGCGAGCCAGCCGTGGTCGGCGGCGGGGGCGGAGAAGCCGATGGTGATGGCCTTGCCGGGCGCGCCGCTGTCCACGGGCGCGGCCGGGGCGGAGGTCTGCGCGGACGGCTTGTCCTCGCTGTTGGAGGTGCAGGAGGCGACCAGGGCGGTGGCACCGACGGCCGCGCCGCTGAAGAGGATGTTTCTGCGGGAGACACGGGAGCTTCTTGACTGTTCGGACATTTCGTCCTCCGCGAGGGTGGGTGGTGCCGTGCGCGTGGCGTACGGCGTACGGCGGGCGGCTGGGAGAGACCGGAAGGAGGAGAGCGCCGGTGGCGGTCAGGGGCGGCGGCGCAGCAGCAGCTTGCTCGGCTGGAACTGCTGGACCAGGACGGCGCCCGCGATGATGGCGCCCTTGACGATGTTCTGCACTTCGGCCGGCAGATTGTTGAGGATGAACAGATTGGTGATGGTGGTGAAGACCACCACGCCGAGCAGCGAGCCGACGACGGTGCCCCGGCCGCCGGTCAGTACGGTCCCGCCGATGATGACGGCGGCGATGGCGTCGAGTTCGTACAGGTCGCCCTGGCCCGAGGAGCCCGCGTTGGCCTGGGCGACGACCATGATCGCGGCGATGCCGCAGCACACGCCGGACAGCGCGTACAGATAGACCGTCTGGCGGCGGACGTTGATGCCCGCCAGGCGGGCCGCCTCCGCGTTGCCGCCGACGGCGACGGTGCGGCGGCCGAAGGCGGTGCGGTTGAGCAGCACCCAGCCGACGGCGGCAACGGCCGCGAACAGCCAGACCAGCAGCGGGATGCCGAGAAACTTGTTCTCCGCGAAGCGGTTGACGGCCCCGACGTCGACCTCCTGGGTCTTCTTGTCGGAGATCTTGGCGGCCAGACCGCGGGCGCTGACCATCATGGCGAGAGTGGCGATGAAGGGGACGAGGCGGCCGTACGCGATCAGCAGGCCGTTGACCGTACCGGCGACGGCGCCGACGATCACGGCGGTGAAGACCATGCCGGGCACGCCGAAGTCCTGGGTGGCGACCGTCGTGCACCACACGGCGGCCAGCGCGGTGAGCGCCCCGACGGACAGGTCGATGCCGCCGCCGATGATGACGAAGGTCATCCCGATGGCGATCACGCCGATCGCCGACGCCTGGGTGAGCACATTGAGGATGTTGCCGCTGGTCAGGAAGCGGTCGTTGGCGCTGATCAGGCCGATCACCACGAGCGCGGCCAGGACCGCGGTGAGTCCGAGATTGCGCCGTACGGGCTCGGCCGCGTCCCGTCTCCACCAACTCGTCGGTTCGGTCTTCGCCGCCGGCGGCGGCGAGGTGAGGTCGGTCGTCACTGGTCCGTCCCTTCCAGCAGTGCCCCCGCCATGACCAGGTCGAGGACCAGGTGTTCGTCCAGCTCGCGCGCCGGGGCCTCCCGTACGATCCGGCCCTCGCGCATCACCAGGACCCGGTCGGCCAGCCCCAGCACCTCGGGGACCTCGCTGGAGACCAGCAGCACCCCCACGCCTTCGTCGGCCAGGTCCCTGATCACCCGGTACAGCTCGGCGCGGGCTCCGACGTCGACGCCTCGGGTGGGTTCGTCGAGCAGCAGCAGGCTGGTGCCGCCGAGCAGCCAGCGGCCGACGACGACCTTCTGCTGGTTGCCGCCGGACAGGGTGCCGGCCTTGCGTCCGACGTCGCGCGGGCGCAGGTCGAGCCGATCGGCGATGCCGCGCGCGGCGGTGCGTTCGGCGCCGCCGCGTACGAACCCCGCGGTGGTGTGCCGGGTCAACGAGGCCAGGCCGATGTTGCGTTGGACCGCCTCGTCCAGCAGCAGCGCCTGGCTCTTGCGCTCCTCCGGCGCCAGGCCGAGCCCGGCGCGCACGGCGGCGGGGACGCTGCCGGGCCGCAACCGCCGCCCCCGTACGAGGACATGGCCGTGGTCCGGGCGGCGCGCGCCGAAGACCGTCTCCAGCAGTTCCGAGCGGCCGGAGCCGACGAGTCCCGCGATGCCGACGATCTCGCCGGGCGCGACGGTGAGCGAGACGTCGCTGAACTCGCCCTGGCGACTGAGGTGTTCCACCCGCAGCAGTTCGGTCTCCGGCTCCTGGCGGTCGGCGCGCTCGGCGGCCGACCGCTTGGAGAAAGTGGGGCGGCGCGGGAAGACGTACTCCAGGGAGCGGCCGGTCATCAGGCCGACGAGTTCCTTGGTGGGGGTCGAGGCGGGCAGGTCGGCGGCCGTGGTGCGGCCGTCCTTGAGCACGGTGACGCGGTCGCAGATCTCGCGGATCTCGTCGAGCCGGTGCGAGATGTAGATGACGGCGATGCCCTGGCCGCGCAGTTCGCGGATGATCCGGAAGAGGTTGGCGACCTCGTCGTGGGCGAGGACCGCGCTCGGTTCGTCCATGACCAGCAGCCTGGCCTCGCGGGACAGGGCGCGGCCCATGCTGACGATCTGCCGTGCGGCGGCGGGCAGTTTGTCGATGGTGCGGTTGACGGGGATCTCGGCGTGGCCGAGGCGGCCGAGGACGGCGCGGGCCTGCTCGCGCATGCCGGGCCTGCGGACGAATCCCGCGGTGCGCGGTTCGTGGCCGAGCAGCACGTTCTCCGCGACGGTCATGTGCGGGACGAGGTCGAGTTCCTGGTAGATGGTGGCGATCCCGGCGCGCATGGCCGCCTGGGGGTCGGCGAAGGTGACCGGTCTGCACCGCCACTCGATACGGCCGGAGTCGGGCCGGTGCACTCCGGAGAGCACTTTGATCAAGGTGGACTTGCCCGCGCCGTTCTGGCCCAGCAGGCAGTGCACCTCCCCCGGCCGGACCGCCAACTCGACGCCGTCCAGGGCCCGGACGCCGGGGAAGGTCTTGACGACCCGGTCCAGGCGGAGGATCGGCTCCCGGACGAGGTGGCGGCCCGTGGACGCGGGGGAACGGGCGGGTGGGCTGGGAGGGTTGGCGGTCATAGCTGTCTCCCGTAGTGGAGTTCGCTGGCCAGCAGCGCGGCGCCGACGACCCCGGCCCGCGGGCCGAGTTCCGACAGGACGATCGCCAGATTGCCGGTGGCCAGCGGCGGCGAACGTTTGTAGACCACGCTGCGGATCTCGGCGAGCAGGAGGTGGCCGAGTCCGGCCAGGCCGCCGCCGATGACGATCATCGACGGGTTCATGAGGCTGACGAGGTGGGTGAGGACCTGTCCGACGCGGTGGCCGCCGTCCCGGACGAGGTTGAGGCAGACGAGGTCGCCGCCCGCCGCGCACTGGGCGACGTCCGCGGCGGTCACCGCTCCGTGGGCGGCGAGCCGTTCGGCCAGCGCCTCGGAGCGTCCGGCGCGGGCGGCGGCGGTGGCGTCCCTGGCGAGGGCGACACCGCCGAAGTGCGCTTCGAGACAGCCGGTGTTGCCGCAGGAGCAGGGCAGGCCCGCCGCCTCGACCTGGATGTGTCCGATGTCGCCCGCCGAGCCTTCCGAGCCCCGGTAGATCTGGCCGTGCACCTGGACACCGCAGCCGATGCCGCTGCCGATCTTCACGAACAGGAGGTTGTCGACGGAGCGGGCGACGCCGCTGTGGTGTTCGCCGAGCGCCATCAGATTCACGTCGTTGTCGACGACGACCGGGCAGCCGTGCTCGCTGGTCAGAGTGGAACGCACCGGGAAGCGGTCCCAGCCGGGCATGATCGGCGGGGAGACGGAGACGCCGTCCCGGAAGCTGACCGGTCCCGGCAGGCCGATGCCGATGGTGTCGAGCCGGGCGCTGCGGCTCTGCGCGCCCAGTTTGCGCAGGAGTTCGCTGACCCGGTCGAGCACGGGTCCGGGTCCCTGGCGGATGTCGGCGCTCTCGGAGTACGAGGCGACCGCCGCCAGGCGGCCGTCGGTGATCTCGATGTCGATGGAGCTCGCGCCCAGGTCGACCGCGGCGAAGCGCAGTTCCGGGTCGAGTTGGACGAGGGTGGAGCGGCGACCGCCGCGCGAGGCCGCGGGTCCCGCCTCCAGGATCGTGCCGCTCGCGATCATCCGGTCGAGTTCGGCCACCAGCCGTGGGCGCGGCATCTCCAGCTCGTCGGAGAGCTGCGCCCGGGACAGCGGCCCGAGGTCACGCAGTCGGCTCAGTACGCGGTACTGGATGCTCACAGGCCCCCACTTCCTCTGACGGCATCAGAAGTTGCGACGGAACGTTAGGACCGCACCAAGGGTCGGTCTAGAGCTTTCACAGAGATTGCTAAAAGTTGTTATAGGGATGACAAAAAGAGTGGACGGTCCAAACTGAAGGTGGATCACTTCCGGCCACGCGTCGGGCAGTTGATCCGGTGGCGGGCGTTCCGGGGTGCCGGGCACACACGCGGGCCCCGCCGGAAGGGGGAGTTCCGACGGGGCCGTTCGGGAGGGCGCGGGAGGTCAGAGGGCGGCGGTCTCCTTCTTGACCAGGGCTCCCTCGGGCGCGGACCGATCGGGCGCGGACTGATCAGGCGCGGGCCGGCCGGGAACGGGCTGGCCGGGCGTGGCCGACGGCGCGGAGGCGTCGTCCTCGTCGGACAGGGTCGACTCGTCGAAGGGCAGCTCTCCCGCGAAGACCCGCCGCGCGCGGTCGCGGTCGAACTCCTTCGTCCAGGTGCCGATCAGGACGGTGGCGACGGCGTTGCCCGCGAAGTTGGTCACGGCGCGGGCCTCGCTCATGAAGCGGTCGATGCCGACGATCAGACCGATGCCGTCGACCAGCGCGGGACGGTGCGACTGGAGTCCGCTGGCGAGCACGGCCATGCCGGAGCCCGAGACCCCGGCGGCGCCCTTGGAGGCGATCATCATGAACAGCAGCAGCGAGATCTGCTGGCCGAGGGAGAGCGGCTGGTCCATCGCGTCGGCGATGAACAGCGACGCCATCGTCAGATAGATCATCGTGCCGTCGAGGTTGAAGGAGTAGCCGGTCGGGACCGTGATGCCGACGACGGGCCGGCTCACCCCGAGGTGTTCCATCTTGGCGATCAGCCGCGGCAGCGCCGACTCCGACGACGACGTGGAGACGATCAGCAGGAACTCCCTGGCGAGGTAGCGCAGCAGGTGGAAGAGGTTGACCTTGGCGAACAGCCACAGCACCGCGCCGAGGACGGCCACGACGAAGATCAGACAGGTCACGTAGAAGCCGATCATGATCGTGGCCAGCGCCTTGAGCGCGTCCACACCCGCGGAGCCGACGACGGCGGCGATCGCGCCGAACGCGCCGACGGGGGCCGCCCACATGATCATCGACAGGACGCGGAAGACCAGTTTCTGGATGTGCCCGACGCCGCGCAGCACGGGCGCCCCGACCGGTCCCATGGCCTGGAGGGCGAAGCCGACGAGCAGCGCCACCAGCAGCGTTTGCAGCACCTGGCCTTGCGTGAAGGCGGAGACCAGGGTGGTCGGGATGATGCCGAGGACGAAGTCCACGCCTTCGGTGGGGGCGTCGGTGGCCTGGGCCTGGCCCGCGTTCTTCAGCGCCTCGGTCAGGTGCAGCCCGCTGCCGGGGTGCAGGATGTTGCCGACCAGCAGGCCGATGGCGAGCGCGGCGAACGACATGGTGACGAAGTAGCCGAGCGCGAGGCCGCCGACCTTGCCGACCTTGGCGGCGTTGCGGACGGATCCGATGCCGAGCACGAGTGTGCAGAAGATGATGGGCGAGATCATCATCTTGATGAGATTGACGAAGCCGGTGCCGATCGGCTTCAGCTCGACGGCCACACCGGGCGCGAGGAGGCCCAGCACGGCGCCCGCGATCGTCGCCAGGATGACGGCGGTGTAGAGGTAGTGGGTATGGTCTCGACGGCTCGTGACGTCGCTGGGGGCCTGGGCTGACACCTTCGTCTCCCTCGGTCCGCGGGCGCCGTCCCGAGCGCCCGCGATCGGACAGGTCCCGGTGACTATGCGCTCGGGGCGTGAGCCAGGTCACGTTTGCGTTCATTGAGTTCGCGGGTTGGCGTGCACACTGTTGTGCATGCCCGCCATACCCCCCACGTCGAGCACGGCGGCCGGACCGACGCACCAGGCCGGCGCGGCGAGCCCGGCCGCCCGGTTCACCGTGCCCGGACTGAGCGGCTTCCGCCGCACTCGGACCCGGCCGCGCAGCCTGGCCGGTCAGCTCTTCGCCGTGCAGGTGGTGATCGTGGCCCTGGTGGTCGGCGGCTGCGCCGTGCTGGCGTACGTCAACGCGGGCAGCCGGGCCGAGGACGCGGCCCGTGACCGGGTCTCCGCCGCGGCCACCGCCGTCGCGGACTCCGACACCGTGGTGCGGGCGGCGCGCTCCGCCGATCCCACCGCGGCCCTCCAGCCGTACGCCGACCGCGTCACCGCGGACGCGGGCGTGGACTTCGTGACGATCATGGACACCCACGGCATCCGCTGGACCCATCCCGACAGGTCGCTGATCGGAAAGCACTTCCTCGGCCACATCGGCCCCGCCCTGCGCGGGCAGACGTTCACCGAGACGTACACCGGTTCGCTCGGCGCCTCGGTACGCGTCGTGACGCCGGTCCGCTCCGGCGACCGGATCGTCGCGCTGGTGAGCGTCGGCATCAAGGTCGACACCATCAGCCAGCAGGTCCGCAAGCAGCTCACCGCCCTGGTCGCGGTGGCGCTGGCCGCGCTCGTCGTCGGCGGCCTCGGCACGTATGCGGCCAACCGACGGCTGCGCACGCACACCCACGGGATGGCCGCGACGGAGCTGAGCCGGATGTACGACTATCACCAGGCGACGCTGCACGCGCTGCGCGAGGGCCTGATCCTGCTCGATGCCGACCGCAGGGTCGCGCTGTGCAACGACGCGGCGCGCGAGCTGCTGAGCCTCGGCGAGCAGGAGGTCGTCGGCCGGTACGTGGACACGCTCGGCCTGCCGGTGTCGCTGACCGGCGCGTTGCTGGCCGCCGAGCCGCGGGTCGACGAGGTGCACCTGACGTCCGAGCGGGTCGTGGTCGTGAACACCTCGCCGGTACGCGGCGGCGAGCGCCGCGGCACCGTGGTCACCCTGCGCGACCACACCGATCTCCAGGCGCTGACCGGGGAGTTGGACTCGGTGCGCGGCTTCGCCGAGGCGCTGCGTTCCCAGGCCCACGAGTCGTCCAACCGGCTGCACACCGTCGTGTCGCTGATCGAACTGGGCCGCGCGCAGGAGGCGGTGGACTTCGCCACCTCCGAGCTGGAACTCGCCCAGGCGCTCACCGACCGGGTGGTGGCGGCGGTCGGCGAACCGGTGCTCGCGGCGCTGTTGCTCGGCAAGGCCGCCGAGAGCCACGAGCGCGGGGTTGAGTTGACCGTCACCGAGGACAGCCGGATCGACGACGGGGTCCTGCCGCCCGCGCTCACCGCCCGCGACCTGGTCACCGTGCTGGGAAACCTGATAGACAACGCGATCGACGCGGCCGTCGAGGGCGCCGCCCGCGGCGGCGGCCGGCCGTCGGTCACCGTACGGGCCAAGGTCGAGGAGGACGAGCTGCTGCTGAAGGTCACCGACTCCGGGCGCGGCGTCGACCCCGCCACCATCCGCGAGGTGTTCCGGCGCGGCTGGACCACCAAGAGCGAGGGCCACGGTCTCGGCCTCGCCCTCGTCGAGCAGGCCGCGCGCCGCGCGGGCGGCACGGTCGGCCTCGACCGCGCCGAGGGCGGCGGCGCGGAGTTCACCGTACGGCTGCCGCTGGGGCAGGAGGCACGCGAGTGATCAGGGTCCTGGTCGTCGAGGACGATCCCGTGGCGGCCGACGCGCACCGGATGTACGTCGAGCGGCTGCCCGGCTTCGCGGTGGCGGCCGTCGTCCACACCGGCGGCGCCGCGCTGCGCCTGCTGGACCGGCAGCCGGTGGACCTGGTGCTGCTCGACCTCCATCTGCCGGACGGCCACGGTCTCGACCTGGTACGACGGATGCGCAGCGCGGGGCAGAGCGCCGATGTGGTGGCGGTGACCTCGGCGCGGGATCTCGCGGTCGTACGGCAGGCCGTCTCGCTCGGGGTCGTGCAGTACCTGCTCAAGCCGTTCACCTTCCCCTCGCTGCGGGACCGGCTGGAGCGCTGGGCGCGCTACCGCAGTGACGCGGCGGGCGGTGAGGCGTCCGGGCAGGACGAGGTGGACCGGGTGCTGGGGGCGCTGCGCAGTCCGCAGGCCACCGTGCTGCCGAAGGGGCTGAGCGGTCCGACCCTCGAAGCGGTGACCTCGGCCTTGCGGGCGGCGGCGGACGGCGGCTTGTCGGCGGCTTCGGCGGCCCAGGCGGCGGGGGTCTCGCGCATCACGGCCCGCCGCTATCTGGAGCACCTGGTCGACACCGGGCTCGCGGTCCGCAGCCCGCAGTACGGGCAGGTCGGCCGCCCGGAGCTGTGTTACCGCTGGTCGGACGGGGCGAAGCCGTAGGGCGGTACGCCGGGGCGGTACGGTCCGGGCCGGTGCGGGCCGATGCGGGCCGGGGCGGGCACGGCCGATGCGGGCTCGGTCGGTGCGGCGGGTGACGGGCGCGGCGGCGGGCGACGTACGGTGATCATGCGGGTGGGCGGGACATCGCGGGTGTACGCCCGCGCCGCACGGCCGCAGCCGTCCTCGTCGTCAAAGTCGCAGTCGCAGTCGCAGTCGCAGTCGCCCCACGGTCAGGAGCCGTCGCATGGTCACGCAGCCGCCGTCGCTCGCCGACGTACCCCACCGGATCGGCCTCGGCCTGGCCGCTCTCGGGCGGCCCGGATACATCAATCTCGGCCGGGAGCGGGATCTGCCGCCGGGCCGGGACGTGGCGGCGATGCGACGGCGGACGCACGAGGTGCTGGACTTCGCGTACGCGCGCGGCGTGCGCTACTTCGACGCTGCGCGCTCGTACGGCCGGGCCGAGGAGTTCCTGGCCGAGTGGCTGGACGCGGGCGGTGACCGGCCGGGGGTCATGGTCGGCAGCAAGTGGGGTTACACCTATACGGCGGACTGGCGGGTCGACGCGGAGACCCATGAGGTGAAGGACCACAGCGTCGGGGTCTACGACCGTCAACTCGCCGAGACGCGCGGGCTGTTCGGCGACCGGCTCGACCTCTACCAGGTGCATTCGGTGACACCGGACAGCCCGGCTCTCACCGATCCCGTCCTGCACCGGCGGCTGGTCGCGCTCGCCGATCAGGGGGTGGCCGTGGGCATCTCGACCAGCGGGCCCCGGCAGGGTGACGCGATCCGCGCCGCTCTCGATGTCAGCGTCGACGGGCGTCCGGTGTTCGGCAGCGTCCAGTCCACCTGGAATGTCCTGGAGCCGTCGGCGGGCCCCGCCTTGGCGGAGGCGCACGAGGCGGGTCGTACCGTCATCATCAAGGAAGGTCTCGCCAACGGGCGTCTCGCAGAACGCGACCCGCGACTGGACGCGGTGCTGGCTCCGGTCGCCGAGGCGACGGGAGCCTCCTACGACGCTCTGACGCTGGCCGCCGCGCTGCGTCAGCCGTGGGTCGACGTGGTGCTGTCGGGAGCGGCGACCGAGGACCAACTGGCCTCGAATCTGCGCGCGACTGACGTCCGCCTCGACGACGCGCAACTCGGCCGTCTCGTCACCGAGTTGGCGCAGACACCGGCCGCGTACTGGGATCACCGCTCGCGCATGCCGTGGAACTGACCCGGAACTGACGGGGTCACACATCGGCTTTCGGCAGCCGGAGTTCGAAGCGGGCGCCGCCGCTCGGCGCGGCGCCGACGGTGAGCGTGCCGCCGTGCCGGTGCGCCACGTCACGGGCGATGGCCAGGCCGAGTCCGGCCCCGCCGTCGTCCCGGCTGCGGGCCTCGTCGAGCCGTACGAACCGCTCGAATATCCGCTCGCGCTCGGCCTCCGGTACGCCTGCGCCGTCGTCGGCGACCGCGAGCACGATCCGGCCGTCCCCGCGGCGTACGGACACGGTGACCTCGGTGCGGGCGTGCCGTTGGGCGTTGTCGAGCAGATTGCGCACGAGCCGGGCCAACTGGCCCCGTGACCCGTTGACTTCCGCTCTCAAGGCGGCGTCCTGACCGATGTCGACGGCGACCGGCGTACGGTCGGTGGCCCGCCCCTCGGCCTCCTCGCGCACCAACGCGGCCAGATCGACCGGCCGTTGCGTCGGCGTCTCCCCCGCGTCGAGGCGGGCGAGCAGCAGCAGGTCGGCCGCGAGTTGCTGGAGTCGCACGGTGTCCTTGACGGCGCCGGGGACGTCGAGCAACTGCGGGTGCGCGGAGCCCACTTCGAGCTGCGTGCGCAGGGAGGCGATCGGGCTGCGCAGTTCGTGCGAGGCGTCGGCGACGAAGCGGCGCTGCCGTTCGACGGACGCTTCGAGGGCGGTGAGCGTTTCGTTGGTGGTCCGGGCCAGCCGGGCCACCTCGTCGTGCGCCGCGGGCTCCGGCACGCGCCGGGAGAGGTCCTCCGAGGCCGTGATGGCGGCCATCTCGCGGCGGATGCCCGCGACCGGGGCCAGTGCGCGGCGGGTGACCAGCCAGGTCACGCCGCCGACGACCGCCAGCAGGGCGGGCAGTCCCGCCAGCATGACCACGGTGGTGGTGCGCACGGCGCTCTCGCGCGCCGCGAGCGAGGCGCCCGCGTGGACCAGGACCGTCTGCCCCGCGAGGTCGGTGGCCTTGACCGTCGCGAACCGGTAGGCGGCGCCGCGACCGTCCAACGTGGCGTGTCCCGCGCCCTCTTGGACGGTGCCGCTGATCTCGCCGACGACGGGGTCGGCGGTGCCGGTGGGCGTGGCGTGGTCGTCGCTCCCCCGGCCGCTGGGGGTCGTCTCCTGCGCGTCGCCGTCGCGCCCGCCCTTGCCCCGGCCACGGCCGCCGCCTGCGCCGCCGTGGTCGTCGGCGGTCCCGCTCGGCGACACGGTCGGTGGCGGCGTCGGTGCCGAGGTCGGACTGACGGTGGGTGTCGGCTCGGGCGCAGACCCACGCGGCCTGACGTCCGGCACTCCCGTGCCGCTGATCTTCTCCAGGGTCCTGCTCGCGGCGAGCAACCGCCCGTCGGTGGTGGTCACTTGGACGGGCGCGTCGTCGGGGAGGGCGAGCCCGGAGTAGAGCGCGGCGTCCGCCTTGCGGGTCGCGACGGTCACGGCGACGCGGCGTGCGGTGTCGTTGGCCTGGCTCTGGGCCTGCTCGGTGAGGTTGGCGCCGAGCGAGAGGAGGACCGCGATCCCGGCGGCCACCATCGCCACGGTCACCACGGCGGTCGCGCCCAGCACCGTCTTGGCCTGCACGGAGCCGAGCGGGCGGCGCCTCATGACGTGACCAGGCGGTAACCCGCGCCGCGTACCGTCTGGATGGTGGCCGCGCCCAGCTTGCGGCGCAGCGCGCTGATGTAGACCTCGATGATGTTGGGGTCGCCGTCGTAGGCGAAGTCCCAGACGTGCTCCAGGATCTCCGGCTTGCCGACCACCTGGCCCGCCCGGACGGCGAGTTGTTCGAGGACCGCGAACTCCTTGGCGGTGAGCGCCACTTCGTCCTCGCCGCGGAACACCCGCCGGGCGGAGGTGTCGACGGCGAGGCCGCCGACCCGCAGGACCGGCGAGGCACCGGGAGAGGCCCGGCGGCGCAGCAGTGCCTTCACCCGTGCGACGAGCACGATGTAGGAGAACGGCTTGGTCAGATAGTCGTCCGCGCCTGTGTCCAGGCCCTCGGCCTCGTCGTACTCGCCGTCCTTGGCCGTGAGCATCAGGATCGGTACGTCGTTGCCCGCGGCGCGCAGCGCGGCGCACACGCGGTAGCCGTTCATGCCGGGCAGCATGATGTCGAGGACGACGAGGTCGTAGGCGCGGTCTCCGGCCAGGTGCAGTCCCGAGAGCCCGTCGTGGACGACGTCCACGGCGAAGCCCTCGGCCGTCAGTCCCTTGGCCAGGGAGACGGCGAGTCTCTTCTCGTCCTCCACGATCAGCAAGCGCATGGGCCCACCCTCCCAAATCGAACCTGAAGCGATCTTCAGGTCGCTTCAGGCTGCCTTCAGCTTGCTCCGGCCATCGTGTTGGCACGGACACAGCAACGACACAGGCCGGGTACAGCCCGGCCGGGGAGGCTCCTCATGAAGCGCGACATCACCCTCGCCGCCGTCGCCGCGGCGGCCCTGCTCGCCGGTGGCGGCTACACCGCCATCGCCGCGGGTGACGACCACAACGGCCGTGCGACGGCAGTCCCGAGCGCCACGTCCCCGCACGACGCGGGCGACGACCACGGCGGCGACCGCCGTACGCCGTCGACGGGTGCCCCGACGGGCGTCCCGCGCACCGGCGCCCCGACTCCCAGCAGCACCGGCCTCACGGCGGCCGAGGCCGTGACCGCCGCGCTCACGCTGTATCCGGGGACGGTCGTCTCCGTCGAGCGTTCCCGCGCGGACTTCTGGGAGGTCAGGGCGCTCGGAAAGGACGGCGTGCTACGCGAGTTGAGGGTGAACGCGACCTCCGGCACCGTCAGCCTGGACGGTCACCGTGGCGGCGGCCGGGGCGCGGCGACTCCCCGCCCGACGCGTTCGCCCGGAGGTGACGACCACGGCGGCGGCACTCCGAGCCCGACCCGCTCCCCCGGAGCCGACGACCACGGCAGTAACGACCACGGCGGTAACCGGTCGGGCGACGGTCATGGGAGCGGGCACAGCGCGGACGACGGCGATCAGCACCGGGGCCGGGGCGGCGACGACTCCTGAGCCGTGGGCGCGGCGGCGAAGCCGCCCTCGGGGGTCGGTTCCGGGGCGAGGAGGACGGCGGTGTCGGGTACGGCGAGGCCGGCGGCGGCGAAGGCGCGGCGGAAGCCCGCGACCTGGACGGTGTACGCGGGGCTGGCGACGACGGCGACCCGCTCGTGGCCGAGGCCGCGCAGGCGCCGTCCCGCGAGGTGACCGGCGCCCTCGTAGTCGATGGTGACGACGGGGAACAGCTCGGGGGCCGCGTTCTCCCAGGCGCAGAGCACGACGGGAAAGCGCGTCCGCCAGCAGCGGGAGGTGGTCGATGAGGTCGCGGTCGCCCGCTATCAGCAGGGCGTCGACCGAGCGGCCGGACAGACCGGCCATGATCGCCTGTCCGCGCGCGTTCGCCACGCCCGGTGTGGCGGCGGGGTCCGCGCACGGGTCGCGACCGGCGGGTCTCGGTAGGGTGCCGGGATGACCGAGAGCTGGGACCCGTCGGGCGACGGGATCGTACAGTTTCCGTCCGGTGCGCTGGTGCGCGGGCGCGGTCTGCGCCGACCGCTTCCGGCGGGCCCGACGCCGTCCTTCGGCGTCTATCTGCTGGGCGGCGAGCCGCCGTTGACGCGCTGGGAGGCGCGGTGGGTGCGCTGGCCGGATTTCCGGCTGCCCGCCGATCGACGGCAGGCGCGGGCGGCCTTCGAGGAGGCGCTGGCCCGGGCGGCGGACGAGCGGGTGGAGGTCGCGTGCGGCGGCGGCATCGGGCGGACCGGAACAGCCCTCGCCTGCATGGCCGTTCTGGACGGGGTCCCGGCGGACGAGGCCGTCGCCTTCATCCGCCGGCACTATCACCACCGCGCCGTGGAGACGCCGTGGCAGCGCCGCTTCATCCGCCGCTTCGACCGCGCGGAGCGCTGAGCGCGCGCCTGCGGCGATCCCCAACGCGCTAGACCGGTACGGGAATCCGTCATCGCTTGTTCGCTGATCGTAACGCGGGCGAAATGCCGGTTTGATGTCCTGTCGAGTCACAGAACGGCCCGGTCCCCGGCCTCTTCGTGAGAGCCGTACCGGAGGCGCTCAGGGCTCGGGGGCTCGGCGGACCCAGCCGTTCCGACGGGTCCAGCGGGTGAGCGGGGGGAGGACGGCCCGGATGGCGATGGACAGCGGGTCGGCGGCATGGGCGGACGGACCTCAACCGCCGAGCGGCCGATGTCTGGTCAGTGTCGAACTCGGTATGGACCTCGGCGTCGAACTCGCCGTCACGCAAAGGGACATGCCCACGGCCTCGGTGGCCGACCGACCGGCGCCCGCGCTCTCGCTGGCCGTACGGACGCCGGGGCGGCAGGCCGTCCTGTCGGCCGCGCCCGGCGCGGCCCTGCCGGGTGAACACCGCGTCCTGGACGAGCACTTCGTGGTCGACGCGGACACCCACGAGGCGCCGAAGTGGCGGCAGCTCGCCGATGTGCTCTACGGGAGCAGGTCGCGCTCGGCAGGCGACGCGAGCCGCTGGCTGCTGGCCGTCACCGCGGCGCACGACACCTGCCGGATAGCGGCCGTTCCCTTGGTCAGGGACGGCGGTTGGGCGGTGCTCGACACCACGGACCGGCAGATCACCTTCGTACCGGTGACGACCTCGCTGCGGCCCTGGTTACTGCCGTCGTGCCTGCTCGGCTGGCTGACGGCGGGCGGCACACTCCAGGAACTGGCCGCCGCCCGGCTGGACTGCTTCCCCGCCGAGTCGGACGCCCCGCGCCCCGGTGAGGGCTGAGCCCGATCCGGCTCTGCCGCCCCCGAGGCCGGTGACGACACGCCCGCCCCGTGTTCTCGGCCGCCGCGACCGGTGGGCCCGGAAAACCGTTCGACGGCTCCGCCGAGTCCTGACACTGTGGCGGACCATGACCGACTTCGAGCTGCTGACCGCCGCGGACGTACAGCTCATGCAGGACATGGCGCAGCGCGTCACCGCTGTGCGCCCTGACCTGGTGAACACCGACGCGTCGTACGGCGAGCTGGCGTGGAACTGGGGCAAGGGGCACGCCGCCGGCGGCGCGAACTGGCCGCGGCGGCTGTGGTTCTCCGGCGGGGAGCCGGTCGCGTGGGGCTGGGCCCAGCTTCCGCACCGGCTGCGGCGCAGCGACGGTTCTGTGCGGGATGCGACCGGCGCCTATCTGGCGTATCAGGTCCACCCCGACCACGCGGGACTGGTCGACGAGGTGATCGACTGGTTTCACGCCACGACGCCGGACGTCGAGCGGACGGTGGTGCCGAGCGGCGCCGACACGTTCGGCCTGGCGCGGTGGGCGGCGCACGGCTACGAGCCCGATCCGGCCTCGCTCGGCGAGAAGGGGTCCTGGACGCAGCTCAACGAGCGGGAGCTGACCGACGTCGAGGAGCCGCTGCTGCCGGACGGATTCCGGTTCCGCACCGCCGAGGAGGCGGGACCGCAGGCCGCGGTCCGGGCCCATGTGGACGCGTGGGCGCCCTCGACGTACACGGCCGAGAGCTATGAGGGTGTCCGGCGGGCGACGGGCTACCGCGCGGATCTGCACCTTCTGGTGGAGGCGCCGGACGCGACGATGGCGTCCTCGACCATCATGTGGTTCGACGAGGCGAACGCGACCGTCGAGTTCGAGCCGGTCGGCACCCATCCGGACTACCGGCGTCTGGGGCTGGCCAGGGCGATGCTCCTGCACGGCATGCGTCGCGCGCGGGCCGCCGGGGCCACGCACGCGACCGTCGCCTGCCTGGGCGCGCCGGGCTATCCGGCGGCGCGCGCCCTGTACTACGGCGTCGGATTCCGGGAGTTCTCGCGGGACGCGCCGCTGATCAGGGTCCGCGCCTCCGCCTGAGCGGTCCGCGCCGGGAGTCACCAGACCAGCGCGGCGATCGGCGCACCGACCGCCACGCGCAGCCTCCTCGACTCCCTGGCGGGCCGTCCGCCGGACGCACCCGTCCGGTGACTCCCGGCGGGATCAGAACAGCGCGTCGCCCTCGGACAGGCTCACGCGCGCCCCGGTGTCGAAGACGCCCTCCGACGTCCCCGCCGAGTACACGCGCATCTGCCCGGTGGTGGCGGCCACGAGATCGGGCAGCAGGTCACCGGTCAGGTCGCCGATGCCGAGGAGCGTGGTGAAGGGCGTCCAGCCGCCGGTGCCCGCCAGGACGCGGGCGCCGAGGCGGCCGTGCCCGTCGCCCGGATAGAGCCACAGCTTGCCCGTGGACAGCTCGGTCACGACGAGGTCGGGGCGGCCGTCGCCGGTCAGGTCGCCGGGGGCGGCGAAGGCGCCCATCACGTTCCAGCCGGGGCCGACGAGCAGGCGGGTGCCGAAGGTGCCGTCGCCCCGGCCGGGGTACATCCACAACTGGCCGGTGGTGTCGCGGGCCAGCAGATCGCCCTTGCCGTCGCCGTCGAGGTCTCCGGCGGCGGTCACGGCGGTCATCGTGTTCCAGCCGGGGCCCACCAGGAGCCGGGCGCCGAAGGTGCCGCGGCCGGTGCCCGGATACATCCACAGCCGGCCGGTGGTGTCGCGGGCCAGCAGGTCCTCCGTGCCGTCGCCGTTGAGATCGCCGTGCCGGGTCAGCGCCGACATGGAGTTCCAGCCGGACCCCTCAAGACCGGCGGTGCCGTCGCCGGGCAGCCGCCACAGCTTTCCGGAGTACGTCCGCAGCAGCAGGTCCTCGCGGCCGTCGCCGTTGAGATCGCCGAACGGCTGGGCGGGGCGTTTGAAGACTCCGTACGGCGCGAACCACGGCAGGTACTCGGGGCCTCCCTGGCACTCCCGCAGGGTGTGCGCCCAGCGGAAGGAGCTGAGGTTGTGGTCGAGGGTGGCGCCCGGGCTGGTGAACCGCGACAGCTCCCAGCGGTCGTCGCCGGTGCCGGTGGTGTCGGCCTCGACGTCGTGGACGGCGTCGAGGTACTGGTAGTCGGCCAGGCTGTACATGCACAGGGCGTGGTAGCCGGTGCGGTTGTAGACCGAGGACGCCTTGTCGTCCCACGCGCCGAGGGTCGGCTGCGCGGCGGTGTAGGACGTCATGGTCCCCTGGCCGCCGGGCTGGTCGAACAGGCACAGGGCGCCCTGCGGGCACCGGTCGTAGCCGGTCGCGGCTTGCGCGGGGGCGACTCCCCCGGCCACAAGTCCGAGCGCGACGGCGGTGGTCAATAAGGTGGCGCGCAGTGAGGCGCGCAGTGAGATACGCATGACGGTCCCCCCAAGGAACATCCGGCCCGCCGGGCGGGTGCGGGCCGGGCACACCTTAGTCGTGCCCGGCCCGGCGTGTACGGCACTCGGCGGTACCGTTCCCCGCCCGGGAGGGGTGGACGGGGAACGGCGCTCATGGTCCGGCGGGTCCTGTCGGGCCTAGGGCGTGTCCGTGAAGTCGCGTCGTCCGCCCGGAGGGCGGGGCTGGCGGTGTCTGGTGCGTGCGATCGCAAGGCGGAGGGTCGTCCTCATAGTGGGCCTATTCGGATGAGCCCGACAACGCAGCGAGCGTGCGTGCCAGGCGCCGCCAGCCAGACGAGACTTCACGGACACGCCCTAGGTGACGGTCAGGCCGAAGACGTGCAGCCGGGTGCCCGCCTGATCGCCGGTGACCGTGGTCGGCAGGGTGACGTACGCCAGCGTCCTGCCCGCGGCCAGCGGGATCTTGGTGGCGTACAGGCTGACGGCGGTGTCGGCCGGATAGCCGCTGTTCGGCGGACGGTTCCAGCGGGGTGCGGTGGCGACGGGTTCGTCCTCGGGGAGCGGGGTGCTCGGGGTCCAGTTGGTGAGGGCGAGGGTGAACGGGGCGGTGCTGCCGTCGGTGTACGTGAGGGTGCCGGTGCCCGATCCGCTGCCGTTGTTCGCGGCGCCGAGGAACCACAGGGCAGATCCGCTCGTGTCCACCGCGATGTGCTGTCCGGCCGCGACCACGTTGTCCGCGCCGCCCGGTGCCGGGTCCGGCCAGGTGAAGGTGGCCGGGCCGTGTGCGACGGATTGGCCCGGCTTGACGCCGACGTCGGCGAGGGCCTGGGCGGAGTAGCTGAATCCCGCGCCGTCGAAGTCGGCCGCGCCGGGGGCGGTCTCGTCGCCGACCCCGGTGTTGTCGTAGGCGGCGGCGAGTGATCCGTACAGCAGGGGCAGTGCGAGCGATCCGCCGTCGAGCGGGTGGTCGTGGCGGGCCACGGTGACGGTGCCGGTGAGGTCGAGCGCCGCGGAGGTGGCGTTCGCGCCGACGGTGACGGTCAGCTTGGTGGTGGCGGTGGCGCGTGGACGCAGGGTCACCGCGGCCCGGGACGGTGTGACGGTGACGCCGGTCGGCGCCTTGGTGTCGGCGGTGACGGTGACGGTCTGGTCGGTCGCGTTGCGCAGGGTGAGGGTCGCGGGGAACGCGGTGCCGGTGCGGGCCAGCTTGGTGGCGGAGGTCAGTCGCGCGTCCACCAGCGGCGCGGTGGTGACCTGTTGGCCGCCGGAGACGCTGAATCCGCCGGTCGCCGTCGCCGTCGCGGTGAGCCGCCACAGGCGGATCTGCGCGTCGGCGGGCGGGGTCACCAGCCATGAGGTGCGCGGGCGGGTGCGGGGGTCGACACGGTTGAAAGTGGCGGGCGTCAGGGCCCGTACGGTCCATCCGGCGGGTACGCCGAGGCCGAGCCGGACGTGCTGGAGCGTGCGCGTGCCGCCCGCGGTGAGGGTGGTGGTGACCACGTTGCCGTGGACGGGGTCGAGCGCGGCGGGGACCTGCGCGGTGACGGTACGGGCGCCGGTGGTCGTGGTGAGGGTGTGGGCGCCGGTCAGCGGCAGATCGCGGGAGGAGTTACCGACGTAGATCCGGTACGTGCCCGGAATCGTCGTCCAGGCGTGGGCCTTGGAGTCCCAGGTGCGCAGGTCGTCGGGCGCGAGGGTGAAGGTGACGCGCCGCGACTGTCCGGCCCGGAGGGTGACGCGCTGGAATCCCTTGAGCTGCTTGGGGGGTTCGCCCGCGCCCGCCGGGTCGCCGACGTAGAGCTGGGCGACCTCGGAGGCGGTACGGGTGCCGGTGTTCTTCACCGTCGCGGAGACCTTCACCGGCCCGGTCGTGCCGGTGACGCCCGGTGAGACGGTGAGCCCGCTGAAGGAGAAGGACGAGTAGGTCAGGCCGTAGCCGAACGGGAAGAGCGGGGTGAGGTGGTGGGCGTCGTACCAGCGGTAGCCGACCTCGAGTCCCTCGCTGTAGTGGTAGTCGGTGGTGTTGGTGGCGACATCGACGGTGCCCGGGTAGCGGGACGGGTCGGCGGTCGGCAGTTGCGCCATGCTCGCGGGCCAGGTCTGGGGCAGCTTGCCCGAGGGGTTGACGTCGCCGAACAGGACGGAGGCCAGTGCGGCGCCGTTCTGCTGGCCGCCGTACCAGGACTCGAGGACGCCGTCGACCTTGTCGAGCCACGGCATGAGCACGGGCGCGCCGGTGTTGAGGACGACGATCGTGTGCGGGTTGGCCGCGGCGACGGCGGCGACGAGGTCGTCCTGCGCGCCGGGCAGGGTGAGATTCTGCCGGTCGCCGTCCTCGCTCTCGTCGTCGTTGACGACGACCACGGCGACGCTGTCCTGTCGGGCGGCGGCGGCCGCGGCGGCGATGGCCGCGGTGTCGGGCACCTGCCAGCCCAGGGTGACCGAGCCGTTGCCCGGCGGGCTGGTCGGCGTCCCGGCGACCGGTCCCGTGGGGCCGTTGACCGGCTGGTAGTTCTCGACCGTGATCGGGGTCCGCACGCCGCCCGTGAGGCGGATGGCGGACACGCCGGGGCCGTACTGCGCCCAGTCCTGGAAGACCGGCTGCCCGTCGAGGGTCATCCGGATGCCGCCGGTGTTGGCCATCGAGAAGGTGTACGTGCCGGTGACGGGTGCCGTCAGGTAGCCCTTCCACCGCACGGAGAATCCGGCCGGGTTGACCCCGGGGCCGGGCGCGGCCGTGTAGTGGTCGTCGACGGTCGGCTCGACGCGGGTGAGCGCGGGGGTGCCGGACAGGTCGAGGTTGTTGAAGTACTGCGTGGTCAGGCCGGGGTGGCCGTCGGCGGTGGTGAAGGTCGCGGCCGGTACGGTCGGCAGCTTGTCGGTCACGCCGGGGACGTCGACTCCGGTTCTGCCGATGGCGACCTGGGCGCCGGTGCCGTCCGCGCCGAAGGCGGTCAGTTCGGCGATCGACCACCAACTGTCGGCGGTGCCGGTCTGTTCGATCCTGATGTAGCGGGCCTGCCGGGCGGCGAAGGTCGCGGTGACGACCTGTCCGGTGCCGGCGCCCTCGGCGACCGGGTCGCCCCATGTGGCGCCGTCCGCGGAGAGCAGGACGCGGTAACCGCGGGCGTAGTCGGTGCTGTTGCCCGCGTCCAGGGTGACCCGGTCGATGCTGTGCGAGGCGCCCATGTCGACGCTGACCCACTGGCCGTCGGCCATCGGGGTGCCGCTGGACCAGCGGGTGCCCGCGTTGCCGTCGACCATGTTGTGCGGCTGGTCGGAGGGGCCGGCGGAGGAGGACGCCCGGGCGGCCCAGGAGCCGAGGTAGTCGACGCGGCCCTTCGTCCCGAGCCGTTGGGCGATGCCGTCGGCGACGGTGACGACGGACGAGGCGTCCACGGGTACGTGCGAGCTGCCGCCGCCTCCGGTGATCGGCGCGTCCTTGGCGGCGGCGCCGATCACGGCGACCGTGGGCGTCCTGGCGGGGTCGAGCGGGAGCAGCCGGCCCGCGTTCTTCATCAGGACGGTGCCCTGCGCCGCGATGTCGCGCGCGGTGGCGACGTGCGCGGGGGTGGTCGCGGTCGCGGAGGGCGAGCCCGGTGCGGTGTCGAAGAGGCCGTAGGCGAATTCCTCGGTGAGCAGCCGGGCGACCTTGTCGTTGAGCACGGCCATGCCGACCTGCCCGGAGCGGACGGCGTCGGCGAGCGGCTGTCCGAAGTTGCCGGGGGCGGGCATGGTGAGGTCGAGACCGGCGTTGGCGGCCCGGACGGTGCTGCGGGCGCCGTCCCAGTCGGTGACGACGAATCCGTCGAAGCCCCAGTCCTGCTTGGCGGTCCGGTTCAGCAGATACGCGTCCTCGTTGGAGTGGACGCCGTTGACCAGGCTGGTGGCGGCCATGATGGAGGCGGCGTCGCCCTGCTGGACGGCCTGCTTGAACGCCGGGTAGTAGATCTCGTTGAGGGTGCGTTCGTCGACGATGGCGTTGCCGTTGTTGCGGTTCTGCTCGGTGTCGTTGGCCGCGAGGTGCTTGAGGTCGGCCATCACGCCCTGGGACTGGACGCCTTGGACGTACTTGGTGGCCATCGCGCCGGACAGGTAGGGATCTTCACCGGCCATCTCGAAGACGCGTCCGCCGCGCGGGTCGCGCTCCAGGTTCACATCGGGTCCGAGGTTGACGCTGACGCCCTTGGTCTTCGCCTCGGCGCCGACGACCTGTCCGTACGCGGTCTCCACGGCCGGGTCCCAGGTGGCGGCGGCGGCGACCGGAGCGGGCATGGCCGTCGTGCCGCCCATCACCACGCCCGCTCCCCCGTCGTTGAGGTTCAGCGCGGGTACGCAGAGCCGGGGCAGGGGGGCCACCACGCCCGCGTAGCCGGGGAGTTGGCTGCCGTGGGTCATCGACAGCTTCTCGTCGGTGGTCATCCGCGCGAGCACCTGCGCGGCCCGCTGTTCCGGGGCGGCCTTGGAGTGCAGCCAGGGACAGGCGGCCGTGCCGCTGTCGGCCGCGGCCTGTCCGGTGACGGCGGGCAGCAGTCCGGTGGCCGAGGTGAGCAGCAGGGCGGCGGTCAACGCCTGTACGAGCCTGGCGGGTCGGGCCCGTGCGGGCCGTCCGCCGTCGGGCTGCGCTGCGGGGTGTGCGGTCATCGGTGTCCCCTCTGGAGTACGTCGCGCGGTGCGCGGCCGTGGTGCGGCGCCGCCTGCCCGGTCAATCGATTCATTCCGTCGTCGCGCCGAACGGGCCCGCCTCACAGGGTGGTGCGGGGTCGGTCGCCGGGCGCGGGCCACGGGGGACGCGCCGTATCCGAAGCGGGGCAGACCATATAACGATTCAACAGGAGCCGTGGAGAACCTAAGTCCATCTCAGCGGCCGGTCAATAGGCATGCGCCCGGAATTACCCGAAAGCCCAAGACCAGGATATTGAAACGTCTTTCAATGTCGACAACGATGTCCGATCCGATGGATCGGGCGCACACCCCCGGATGGCGGCTGCACGCAACCGGGCCGCGTCAGAAGTATTGACGCCCCACCTGGCGTTCTCATACGTTTCTCACGCCTCAATGGAGTGAATCGTTTCACTCACCGCAAGGAGTCCGATGTCCGGTTTTGCGCGGGAAAAACTGTCGTACGGGATCGCCGTCGCGGTCCTGGTGACGTCGCTGTCCCTGGGCGGCGCGCCCTTCGGTCACCCCCCGGCCGCGCAGGCCGCGTCCGGCGGAATCTCCGTGGGTGAGCTGACCGCTGACGCCACGACGGATCCGCTGGGCATCGACGATCCGCGTCCCGCGCTCGGCTGGAAACTGCGCGCCGCGGCCAACGGCCAGCGGCAGAGCGCCTATCGGGTGCTGGTGGCGAGCGACCCGGCCCGGCTGAACTCCCCGAAGGCGGACGTCTGGGACAGCGGCCGGGTGGCGACGGACGACTCGACCGGCGTGCCCTACGGCGGTCCCGCGCTGGAGTCCTCGCGCACCTACTACTGGAAGGTGCAGGTCTGGGACGCCTACGGCCGGGCGTCGGCCTGGAGTCCGGTCGGGCGCTGGGAGATGGGCCTGCTGAACTCTTCGGACTGGAAGGGCGCGCGGTGGATCACCCCGGACACCGGCGGCGCCGCCTCCTGGTCGGACTTCACCCTGGACACGGACTTCACCATCAAGGCGGGCGCGGCGAGCGTCCTGTTCCGCGTCAAGGACAGCCGCGACTACTACATGTGGCAGATCAACGCGGCCTCGACGCCCGGCAAGGTGCTGCTGCGCCCGCACGTCCAGAAGGACGGCTCCTTCGCCACCCTCGGCGAGGTCGACCTCAGCCCGGTGGTCACCACGGCGAACGCCGGAGCGCCCCACCACCTGACCGTCCGGGCGGACGGCGCCACGATCACCACCTCGGTCGACGGCACGCGGGTGGACACCCGGACCGACACCACCTTCACCGCCGGCACCCTGGGCTTCCGCACCTCGACCACCGGCAACGTCGCCGAGGACGCCCTGTACGACAACCTCGTGGTGCGCGGCCTGGACGGGGCCAGGCTGTTCTCCGACGACTTCTCCACCTCGCCCGACCCGTCCTTCCCCGACTCGGCGGTCACCAACGGGCAGCTCGAGCCCAAGGGCGACCCGACTCTGCTCGACCCGAACCCCGCGGCGCCCCTGCTCCGCAAGGGCTTCACCCTCGACGGCCGGAAGAAGGTCACCAGGGCGCGGGCGTACGTCTACGGGCTCGGCTTCTACGAGATGCACCTGAACGGCGCGAAGGTCGGCGACCGGGTGCTCGCACCGGCGAGCACGCCGTACGACCAGCGTGATCTGTACGCCACGTACGACATCACCGGCTCCCTCAAGCAGGGCGCCAACTCGGTGGGCCTCTGGCTGGGCAACGGATACGGGCCACGGTTCAGCCCGTACGGCTTCCGCTGGACCGGGCCCAAGCAGGCCGTCGTGCTGCTCGATGTCCGCTACTCCGACGGCACCCGGCAGAGCGTCGTCAGCGACGACTCCTGGAAGTGGTCGACCGGCGCCGTCACCGCCAATGACCTCTACGCGGGTGAGAGCTACAACGCCCGCCTGGACAAGCCGGGTTGGGACCGCGCAGCGTTCGACGACTCCGGCTGGCAGCCGGTGCGGACGGTGGCGGCGCCCTCGGACAAGCTCGTCGCGGACACCATGCCGCCGGTCAGGGTGACGGACACGCTCCGTGCGGTGAAGCTGACGCAGCCTCAGCCCGGCGTCTACGTCTACGACTTCGGGCAGAACATCGCGGGGTGGGAGCGGCTGCGGGTGACGGGTCCCGCCGGGACGACCGTGAGGATGCGGACGGCGGAGGAGGTCGGCGCGGACGGGACGCTGGACACGGCCACCAACAGGTCGGCGGCGTCCACCGATTCCTACACTCTGGCGGGCGCCCGTACGGCGGAGACGTACGAGCCGCGCTTCACCTACCACGGCTTCCGCTATGTCGAGGTCACCGGCTTCCCCGGCGAACCGGCCCTGAGCAGCCTGGACGCGCGCGTGGCGCACGCCGACGTGGCCTCCACGGGCACCTTCTCCTCCTCCGACGCGCTGCTGAACCAGATCTGGCGGAACAACCGGTGGAGCGTCCTCAACAACTCGATGAGCGTCCCGACCGACAATCCGGTCCGCGACGAGCGGACACCTCCCGGCATGGACGTGCAGGCGTATCACGACGCGTCCACCCGTGAGTTCGGCATGGACCGCTACTACGCCAAGTACCTCCAGGACATGCCGCCCGGCACGGCCCTGCCGAACGACGCGGGCAACGCGCAGCAGCCCGACATGGGCGGCGACCAGATCACGCTGGCATGGACGCTGTACGAGCAGTACGGCGACCGGGCGACGCTGGCGGCCACGTATCCGGCGATGAAGGCGTTCGTCGACAAGAACGCCGCCGATGTGCCGGGGCACATCTGGCCGAGCGACCGGGGCTTCGGCGACTGGTGTCCGCCGGACCGCGGCGCCAACGCCAACGGCGGTCGCGGCGGGCCGAACGCGGGCGCCTGCACCAGCGAGGTGTCGGTGGTGAACACCGCGCTGTCCTACCTCCAGGCGGTGGATGTCGCCAAGTCGGCGACGGCGCTGGGCCACAGCGCGGACGCCGCCCGCTACGGGACGCTGGCGCGGGACATCAAGGACGCGTTCAACGCCGCGTTCCTCAACGCGGCGGGCGACACCTACGGGGACGGGCGGCAGACCACGAGCGTGCTGCCGCTGGCCTTCGGCATGGTGCCCGCGGCCCATGTGGCGGCCGTCGGACGGCAACTGGTCTCCACCATCACCGAGAAGGACGGCGGACACCTCGACACCGGCATCTTCGGCACCCGCTACCTGATGGACGCGCTCGCCGCGATCGACCGGATCGATGTGGCGATGACGGTGCTGGACCAGCGCACCTACCCCGGCTTCGGGTACGAGATCGGCCAGGGCGCGACGAGTTCGTGGGAGCAGTGGACGTACTACTCCAACATGGAGACCCACGACCACGCGATGTTCGCCGGTGTCAACGCCTCGCTCTACACGCGGTTGGCGGGCATCGAGCCGACCGGGCCGGCCTACCGTACGGTGACGGTCGCGCCGCGTATCCCTGCGGGGATGCGGCACGCCGCGGCCTCGATCGCCACCCCGCGCGGCACGGTCGCCAGTTCCTGGACCGTCGCGAACGGGCGGACCACGCTCGACGTCACGGTGCCGGTCGGCTCGACCGCGACCGTCCATCTGCCGCTGCCCGACGCACGGCATCCGCGGGTCGAGGCCACGCACGGCGCTCGGCTGCTGCACAGCGACGGCGAGGAGGCGGTCTACGCGATCGGTTCCGGCCACTGGCGGTTCACCGCGGCGGGTCGGTGAGCCAATCGCGGGCCGGAGCGTGACAGTCACGCCAATTCCCGCTCGGCACGGGGACTTTGGGACCATTGCGCGGCCGTCCCGAATTCGGCATGCTGAGCGCCGGATCACATGTGATCCACAGCGTTCCACGTCATGTGACGTATTTCGCAGCCGAATTCGGGGAGACCGCAGATGACCGCGTACGTCCTGCTGGAAATTCAAGTGACCGACATGGCCGCCATGGCGGACTACCGGGAGATCGCCCAGAAGGCGGTGGCCGAATTCGGCGGCGAGTACCTGATGATCAACGCCAGGCCCGAGGCGGTCGAGGGCACGTGGGACGGTGCCAAGGGCCTGACGCTGCTGTCGTTCAGCAGCGTGGAGCAGGCGCGGGCCTGGTACAACTCGGACACCTACGCGCCCGGTATCGAGATCGCCAAGAAGGCGACCGTGCGGCGCCTCGCCATTCTTCCCGGCTTCGGCGAATCGGTCTGACCGGTTCGGCGCCGTATACGGTCGGCGCGGATCAGGGCAGTTCGAGCATCGGCTCGCCGCAGGACTGGCATTCGGCGTACACATCGAGATCGTTGAGGATTTCGGCGTATTCGCCGTGTCCCTTGAGCGCGGCCGTGGCCGCGAGCAGATAACCCGTGGTGACCTGGTCGTGCTCGCCCGCCACCAGCGTCTCCCCGAGCAGGGCCAGTGCCTCGGGGAGCGCCTGCCGGTACGCCTGCGCGAGGTCGTCGGGCAGGCCGTCCCAGACCTGTCCGTACTCGCCCGAGCACATGGCGACGAGCCCGATCACGTACAGGTAGTCGTCCCTCTCGGCCGCCGGAAGGCCGCGCGCGATGGCGACGATGTGCGGCACGGCGGCGTACGCGGCGGGCCAGGCGGTGCCCTCGGAGCAGAGGTACGGCCACAGGTCGTCGAAGCGTTCGCGGTCGGCGGGGTGGTCGAGCAGGTGGCGCAGTTCGTCGGGCACGCAGGGGGCGTCGGAACCGCTCTTGCCGTTCGACCGGTCGCGGTGGTCGAGCGTGGTCCAGCGGGGGTCGTCCAGAGGCAGCATGGCCAGGAGTGTAGAGGTCCGCACAGGGCGCGAAAGCGCCTAGGTGCGGCTGCCCGCCGTGCCCTAGCGTCGTGACCGCCCGCATGCCGTACGCGCCCGTGAGCAGGGAAGCAGAGGACGTATCGTGACCGTCATACCGCAACCGCCCGACATCCTCTCGCCGCAGTTCGCCGCCGACCCGTATCCGGCCTACCGCGTCCTGCGGGAGCACTACCCCGTCGTCTTCCACGAGGGCACCGGCAGTTGGCTGCTGTCGCGGTACGAGGACGTCGAACGGGCCTTCCGCGACCCGGTGTTCACCACCGACAACTACGCCTGGCAGCTCGAACCGGTGCACGGCGGGCGGACCATCGTGCAGATGAGCGGGCGGGAGCACTCCGTCCACCGGGCGCTGGTGGCACCGGCCTTCCGCGGCCGGGAGTTACGGGAGCGGTTCCTGCCGGTGATCGAGCGCAACGCGCGCGATCTGATCGACGCCTTCCGTGACGCCGAACAGGCGGACCTGGTCGACCAGTTCGCGACCCGCTTCCCGGTCAATGTGATCGTCGACATGCTCGGGCTCGACCGCGACGACCACGACCGCTTCCACGCCTGGTACGCCGCCGTGGTCGGCTTCTTCGCCAATCTCGCGCAGGACCCCGACGTCGCCGAGGCCGGGATGCGCGCGAGCCGGGAGCTGGCCGCGTATCTGGTGCCGATCGTCCACCGGCGGCGGGCCGAGCCGGGCGAGGACCTGCTGTCGTCGCTGTGCACGGCGGAGATCGACGGCGCGGTGATGACCGACCAGGACATCACCTCGTTCGTGAGCCTGCTGCTGTCCGCGGGCGGCGAGACCACCGACAAGGCGATCTCCGGGATGTTCCGCAATCTGCTGGCCAGCCCCGAGCAGTTGGAGGCCGTGCGGGCCGACCGCGACTTGGTGGCGGCGGCCTTCGCGGAGTCCCTGCGGTTCACTCCCCCGCTCCAGATGATCATGCGGCAGCCAGCCCAGGACGTCACGCTCCACGGCGTCACCATCCCGGCGGGCGCGACGGTCACCTGTCTGATCGGCGCGGCCAACCGGGACGAGCGGCATTACGACAGGCCCGACACCTTCGACATCCACCGCACGGACCTGACCACCGCGAACGCCTTCAGCGCCGCCGCCGACCACCTGGCGTTCGCGCTCGGACGGCACTTCTGCGTGGGCGCGCTGCTGGCGAAGGCCGAGGTGGAGGTCGGCGCCAACCAACTCCTGGACGCCTTCACCGAGATGGGCTTCGCCGACGGGACGCCGGCCCCGGACAGCGGGGTGTTCGTCCGCGGTCCGCAGCGGCTCGACCTGAGCCTCACGCCCGCGACGACCTGACCCGCAGCGCCGGACGCGGGCCGAACGGGCCGCGGCCCTGTCGCAGGGTCGCGGCGGCCCGCGCCGGGCGCAGGATGCCCGCCTGGAGGCGGCGGGCCGCGTCGATGTGGTCGAAGGTCCAGATCATCTTGACGGCGGTGGAGGTGCCGCGCCCGTCGCCGGCGGTGAGGTCGCGGCGTACGGCGTCGAGCAGCCGCCCGTCCGCGGCCTCGTCGCGGGCGGCACGGTCGGGGACGGCGCCGGAGCCCGCGAGGGCCCGCGCGGCGGCCTCGTACCAGTCGACCAGCAAGGTGCCCGCGTAGAGGATCTCGCCGCGGGCCGCCGTCCTGTCCTCCTGCGAGGTCACGGTCTCGCGCTCCCACAGGTCGAGGATCGCGTCGGAGGTGAGCCGCAGCGCGGCGACGCCGGTGATGAGGGTCGTCACGTCGGCCAGCGGGATGTGCTTGGTGCCGCGCTCGGCGAGGAAGCCGCGGAAGGCGTCGTCGAGGCGGCGCGAGGCGGCGGCGGCCCGGCGCCGCTCGTCCTGCGGGGTGGCGGGCGCGGGGGCGGCGGCGTCACAGCGGGCGACGCCGTACTGGATGGCGCCGCGCAGATAATGGGCGCCTTCCTCGTAGGCGTCGGCCAGTGCCTGGCCGAGGGCGCGTCCTGCCCCGCGTGGCCAGAACAGCGCCCCGGCCACCAGGGAGACCCCGCAGCCGAGGGCGACGTCCTCGACGCGGACGAGCCCGATCTGCCAGCCCGCGGGCTCGATGATGTTGTAGAGGATGAGCAGGACGGTGGTGAATCCGGCCTGTCCGGCGGCGAAGGAGATGGCGGCGGGCGCGAGTCCCGCGAAGGCCACGGCGAAGGGCAGCAGCAGCCACAGGGCGGTGGTGTGGGTGCCGACGCCGTAGACGATGCCGCCGCCGATGACGAAGCCGACGCCCGTGCCGAGCAGGCCGCGCAGCGCGTTCTGGCCGGTGCTCAGGGCGTTGGAGCGCAGCACCGCGAGGGTGCCGAGGACGACCCAGAACGAGTGCTGGACTCCGGTCGACTCGGCGAGCAGGACGGCCAGGGCGAGCGCGATGGCGCCGCGGACGCTGTTGTGCAGCCAGACGGAGTGGCGCTCGACGTGGGCCCCGGCGCGTTCCTGCGCGGACGACAGGAAGGACGGCACGCCCGAGGGCCCGCGGCCCAGGACGTGGTCCCACCAGCCGCGGCGCAGGGCGGCGACGGTGAGGCCGATGTTGGTGGCCATGGCGGAGATCGCGAAGCTCATCTCCTGGGCGCGGAAGCTCGGTTCGAGGGCGCCGAGGATTCCGGCCATGGCGTCGTCGGCGGCAGGGGTGTCGGGCGCGCCGGACGGGCCCGGCGCGTCGGCGGAGCCTGACTTCGCCGTCCGGGGCCGGTGCAGCGGCAGATCGCCGGTGACGGCCGTCTCCATCGCCTCGCGGGCGGCCTCCAGCCGCCGCAGGTCGCGCTCCAGCTCCGCGGAGCTGTCGGCGACCGACTCCAGGCTGGCCGCGCCGTGTTCGAGCAGGGTCGCGGCGGCCACCTTCACGTCGCAGACGACCGCGTCCGTCGGCCCGGGCTCCTCGTCGAGTGGCATGCGCTCCAGGATCGCGTCGAGCCACACCACCTGGTCGACCAGCCGGACCAGCGTGCGCGCCGACGTGGACAGCCCCGTGGGGCGGTACGGCGTCCCGAAGAACGAGGTGCGCAGCGCGGCGACGGCGGCGCCCGCCTCGTCGGACAGCGCCCGGTACTCGGCCGCGCCGACCGGTCCGAAGCCGCCGCGGACGCAGTCGACCTCGGAGCGCAGCCGCCGGGCCAGCAGCGCGCACGCCGTGGCGGTGGCCAGCCGCAGCGGTTCGCGCCGGGGCGCGGGCCACAGCAGGCCGACGGCGATCACCGACGCCGCGCCGGCCAGCAGCCAGCCCGCGAGCCGGTCGGGCAGCGCGCTCACCGGGGCGGGCAGCGTCACCGGCAGCACGAAGGCGACCAGCAGCGCGGTCGAGGCGCTGGCCAGCACCGAGCTGACGACCCCGGCGAACAGCACGAGGAAGCCGACGACGAGGGTGACCAGGACGGCCAGCCACGCCGTCCGCGAGGCGAGCGTCCCGACGGTGACCAGGACCGCGCCCGCCGCCACCAGACCGGTCTGCGCGGCGAGCCGTTGGCCCATGGCGCCGCTGAAGTCGACGAAGAGCAGGCCGGACAGCGCGCCGAACGAGGCGAAGGTGGCCATGGCCGGGTTGCCGACGACCTTGTCGCACAGGGCGAACAGGGCGGGCATGACGATCGCTGCGCGTCCGGCGCGGCGCAGCGCGGACAGGTCCGCGTCGCGGGTGCGGAGCCAGTTCAGGACGTTCAGCACGGCGGTGCCCCGTGTCGTCGTGCTCGCCGCGCCGCGTCCGGTTCTGTGGTCATCAGCAGAGCATCGCACTCCGTACGGCCGCCCGCGGGCCCCCGGCGCGGGGTGTCGGGTCATACGCTGCGGAAGTGATTCTTCCCACCGCCGAGAGCGTGCGCGCGCTGCACGAGAAGTACGCTCCGACCCGTGAGTCCCTGTCCCTCGTCCGCACCCACTGCGAGATCGTGGCGCGGATCGCCCTCGACCTGGCCGCGCGTTCGCCCGAGCCGGTGGACACCGGGCTCGTCGAGACCGGTGCGCTCCTGCACGACATCGGTGTCTACCGGCTGGGCGACGACGCGTACGTCCGGCACGGTGTGCTCGGCCACGAGCTGCTGCGCGCGGAGGGCCTGCCGGAGGAGCTGTGCCGTTTCGCCTCCCACCACACCGGCGTCGGGCTGACGCGCGCCGACATCGAGCGACAGCGGCTGCCCATCCCGCCCGGTGAGTATGTCGCCGAGTCCGTCGAGGAGCGGCTGGTGATGTACGCGGACAAGTTCCATTCGAAGTCGAGCCCGCCGAAGTTCCTGGACGCCGCCGCGTACGCCGGGAAGGTGGCGCGGTTCGGCCCGGACAAGGTGGTCGCGTTCCGCGCGCTGATCGCCGAATTCGGTGAGCCGGACCTCGACCCGCTGATCGCCGAGTACGGGCACCGCGTCCGGCGTGGTGACGCGCGAAGGACCTGACCGGAGGGTGTGCCGGGGCGGCGGCCCGGCCGGGTGCCGTGCGGGGCTCGCCGGGGCGCATGGCAAACTCACCGGGGTCGCCGACGCGGCGCCGTACGTTCCGCTTTCCGGGACGGCCGGGGCGGGCACGACGTCGGCGGCGCGATGTCGCGGTGCGGAAGTGGGTGTGGCGATGCTGGCGGAGACGGTCTTCCGCAGCGAGGACCTGGCGGTCGAGGACCGATTCGACGCCTGGCGCGAGTGCATGAACCGTACGCACGCCCCGATGCGGCTGGAGAGCGAGTGCGCGGCCGACTTCAAGGCGCATCAGCGGCTGATCGGGCTGGGCGCGGTGTCGATCTGGCCCGCGACCTTCGAGCAGCTGGTCTTCCTGCGCACGCCGAAGCTGATCCGGCAGTCGGACCCGGAGGTCTACCACCTCTCGCTCCTGCTGAGCGGTGAGGCCGGGGTGTCGTGGGGCCGGGAGGAGAACTCCTACGGCGCGTTCGACATCCACACCAACGACTCCTCGCGGCCGTACGAGATCTGGACGGGGCACGGGTCGATCTCCTCGGTGGGCGTCGAGATCCCCAAGGTGCTGCTGCCGCTTCCGCAGCACCGGCTGGACAAGGTGATCGGGCGGCACATCACCGGACGCGAGGGCGTGGGCGCGCTGCTCGCGCAGTTCCTCACCCAGCTCGCCGCGGACACCGTGCCGTACGCGCCCTCCGACGGTCCTCGGCTGGGCGCCGTGCTGGTCGACCTGGTGGCGGCGCTCCTCGCGAACGCCCTGGACGCCGAGGCGGCGCTGACACCGGAGACGCGGACCCGGGCGCTCACCTTGCGGGTGAAGTCCTTCATCCGGCAGAATCTGCACGACCCGGAGCTGACGCCTCGTCATATCGCCGCGGTGCACCACATTTCGCGCAGTTACCTGCACCGGCTCTTCCAGGCGGAGGACGAGACGGTCGCCTCGTACATACGCCGCCTGCGGCTGGAGGGCGCGCGTCGCGACCTGGCCGATCCGGCGCTGCTGGAGACGCCGATCCATCTCATCGCGGCCCGCTGGGGCTTTCCGCGGGCGGCGGACTTCAGCCGCGCCTACCGCGCCGTCCACGGGGCGGCGCCCACCGACCACCGCCAGCGGTCCGTACGTCCGGGTGCGGGTTCCTAGGGCGGCTCCGGCCGTTGTGGACGCATTGCCAAGTCGTCAGGCGACCGGCTGCTAACGACAGGCCGGCGCCGTGACCGGCAGGCTTGCACGTGCATGCCCCAGGTCGGACCCGCCACCCGCGGACCCCGGCCACGGGGCGGCCCGTCCGTCGCCCATGAGGGCGGTCCACGGACGGTTCGCCGACAGACAGGAACCGATCATGCAGATCGACACGCCGAAGGCGGCCCGCCGCCGCGCCAACTGGCTCCCGTTCCACGACGACGAGACCTAGCGGAATCCCGGACGGCAGGCGCCGGCCCTTCCTCCGCGCCTCGGCCGGACGGCCGGGGCGCGACGGCGGTTGCGGTCCGAATGACAGGGGCGGGAGCCACGGGGGTGTTCCCGCCCTTCGCCATGCCGTCGCCGGACGGTTTGTGTTATCCGGCCGCGTCCCACGGGGTCTCCGACGTGTACCGATGCACGTGGCACGGCTGGAGGCGGCACGATGGGACGCAGGCGGCGGACGAGATCCGTACGGGGCTGGTGGGGGCTGGTCGTGGCCGCCGTGGTCGCGAGCGGGGTGGTCTACTACTGGCCGTCCTCGCCGGGCGGTGACGGGTCCGCGAGTACGGAGGCGGTGACCCGCCAGGCCGCGGCTTCGGCTCCGGCGGCCCCGACCGTGTCCGGGTCGCCGACGGCATCCGCGGCCGCGACCCGCGCGTCCGCCTCGCCGTCGGCGACCGCGCGCCCGTCGCAGCGGCCGAGTCCCAAGCCGTCGCCGCCGAAGCCGTCCGCGCCGAAGTCAGCGGCGGCCGGGGCCGGTTCGGGCGGCGGGCGGACGATCACCGTCGTCAACCGCACGCAGGAGACGGTGTGGGCGATCGTCACCGGCACCGCCGCGTATCCGAACGGCCGGGAGCTGCGGCCGGGGCAGAGCACGTCCCTCACCGTGGGCAACAAATGGGGCGGCCGGATCTGGGGCCGTACCGGCTGCACGTCCGGCGGCCAGGGCGCGTGCCTGACCGGGGACTGCACGTCGCAGTGCTCGGGCGCCAACCCGCCCACCACACTGGGTGAGTTCACCTTCGACGCGTACGCCGGGCTCGACTTCTACGACGTGAGCATGGTCGACGGCGCGAATCTGCCGATGTACATCAACATCTCGCACACCGTGACCGCCGATCCGGTGAGTGCGACGGGCTGCTACAAGGGCGCGTGCACCAAGCCGGTGGACTGCCCCAGCGCCATGCGGGCCATGTCGGGCGGCCGGGTCGTCGGCTGCAAGCCGCCGTGCGCGGCCTTCGGCGGGGACACCTACTGCTGCCAAGGCGCGTGGGCCGGGCGGGAGAACTGCGTGCCGTCGAAGTGGCCGGTGGACTACACGCAGGTGTTCAAGAAGGCCGCGCCGTACGCCTATTCGTACGCCTTCGACGACGCGGCGACGATGTCGTGCAAGGGGCGGTGCGACTACCGGGTGACCTTCGGCGTCACCTGAGCCGCGCGCGCGGGGTCTCGCTCCACCGCTCCCCCAGGAAGTCCTTCAGCAGGTGGGTGACGGCGGCGGGCCGTTCCATGCTGGGCAGGTGTCCGGCCCAGGGCAGTTCGAGGCGGCCGGCGTCGGCGAGCAGTCCGGGCAGCCGGGCGGCGATCTGCCGGAAGTCCGCCAGGTCGTGGGCGCCGGAGACGACGAGGGACGGCGCCCGTACCGCCGCGAGGTCGTACGGCGGGCGGAGCTGGTCGAACTCCCCGGCGGCGAGCTGTACTTCGTAGGCGTTCCGCTGCTGGACGCGTACGGCCCGCCGGGCGGCCTCGTCGCCCTCGGGGCCGATCCAGGTCTCGACCATCAGCTCGACGGCGCCCGCGAGGTCGCCCGCCTCCAGCAGCGCCTCCTCGCGTTCGTCCAGCGCGTCGAGTTCGGCGGAGGCTTCGTGCCCGGCCAATCCCGGGCACAGCAGCACCATCGCGCCGACCCGCTCGGGGTGGCGCGCGGCGATCTCCAGCGAGGTCTTGCCGCCGTAGGAGGCGCCGACGAGCGCCGCCTGACCGATGCCGAGCGTGTCGAGGAGTCCGATCACGTCGTCGGCGTTGTTGTACGGCGCGTCCGGCGCGGGGGTCCGGCCGAAGCCGCGCAGGTCGCAGCGGATGACGCGGTAACCGGCGTCGGCCAGCGGCTGCCATTGCGGGTCCCACATCCGCCGGTCGCAGACCCCGGCGTGCAGGAATACCAGTGCGGGGCCGTCGCCCGCCGTGTCGTAAGAGAGAGTCATCCGGCAGACGGTACGCACCGCGCCGCGTGATTCCCTCCGGTTTTCGCTCTCGGCGACACTGTCGGCCGCCGCTGCCGGGGCCGAACATCCGGTGTCCGTCAGGCGCTTGCCGGACGCCGTGGCCGCGGGGCTCCGCGCAGAGCGCGCGACGAGGGCCGCGCAGCCCGGTGGGGTGCGCGGCCCTCGCGTGATTCGCCGTCCGCGTGGGTCAGTTGGGGTTCTCGGCGTTCGTAAGGGTCTCCCAGGCCACGAAGAGGTTGTTGGAACCGGCGGGGCGGTTGTTCTGCGTGAGGGTCTGCGTGTTGGTCATCGCGACCCCGCGCCGGGTGTGCAGCGCGTTGTAGCCGGTCTCGGTGATCGGGCCGAGGCCGCGGTTGACACTGCCGTTGCACAGCCAGCTCGGCGGCGCCGTACCCAGTTCGTACTTGGACTGGAAGCCGAGCGCCTGCCGCAGCCGCTCGCCGATGTCCGTGCCGTACAGGTCGTCGCCCTGGATGCGGCTGGTCTCGGCGATGTGCGAGATCGCGGAGATGCCGTAGCCGGTGTGCGTGAAGTCGCGGCAGGTCTCCTGGGTCAGCCCGTCGACGAAGGTGGACTGCCCCTGCCAGTAGCTGACGATCTTGGCCTTGGTGTCGAGGTTCTGGCTCGGCACCGTCTTGGGGAGCGCCCCGTCCGCGGCGATGTAGACATAGGCCGCGGCGCGGGTGCGGAACTTGGCCATCGCCTTGTCGTAGTCGGTCTTGTCGTCGAGGAAGACGGAGATGCCGACGGCGGCCTCCATCATCGACAGCTCCCAGTTGCCGTTGCTGTTCGAGCCGTTGATGATCTCGGGCAGGTAGACGTTGCGGAGCATGGTGCCGAAGCGCCCGGCGTTCGGCCAGCCGCCGGTGTAGGTCGACTTGATGATGTCGGCGGCCTTGGGCCACGACGAGCCCGCCCAGCCGGTCTGCAACGGGGCGTTGCTGTTGGTGTGCTGGGTGATCGTCGCCGACCACGCGTCCATCAGCTTGATGGACTCCTGCGCGTAGCGCGCGTCACGGGTGAAGTACCAGGCCAGGGCGTCGGTGTAGGCCGCGATCGCGTCCTCGCGCTCGTCCGTGCAGCCGTTGTTGGGGTTGGAGTAGGAGCCGCACTCGACGTTCGCGCGCGGCTTGGGCGTACGGGTCAGCGAGGCGTACGAGCTGGCCATCATCTGGTTGTACGCGCTCTTCCACGGCTCGGCGTTGGCCTGCACCTTGGCGCGGGCGAAGTCGAGTTGGGCGGCGGAGACGGTCACTCCGGGGTGGACGAAGGCGGCCGGTGCCGCGCTGGCGCGCTGGGCGCCTCCGGGCCAGGCGGAGAAACCGGTTACAAGGGCCGCGGCCGCACAGGCGGCGGTGACCAGCAGAACGGGGCGCCGTACGCGGCGGCGGTGGCGCGCGGGCGAGGGCGTGGGGGTGCCTGCCATGCGGTGACCATCCGATCTTGAGTGGGGGGCTGTTCGTGAGCGGGCGCGTTCCCGGGTGAGCGCTTTGGTGAGCGCGTGTTCCCCGGTGTGCACCGTGGCGTTCCTGAGTGTGAACCGAGCTTGCATTTCTGAACACTTGACTGACCGCAGACCATAGGTACGGACTAATGCCCCCGTCAAGCCCCTGCGCGGTGCGGGAGTTGGCCGAACCCGGCTCGCGATCAGGTGGCGAGCGCCGCGAGTTCGGTCCCGGCGAGCAGGAATCCGCCGACGCCGAAGTCGGCCGTGCTGTCGTACGTCACGGGCTGGCTGGAGTCCGGCCGGTCGCCGACCTTCTGGATCCAGCCGAGGGTGCCGTCGGGGTGAACCGCCGTGGCCAGCAGGCCGTTCCAGGCGCGCGCGGCGACCGGCAGATACGTGGCCCGGTCGACGAGTCCCGCGCGTACCGCGTACGCGGTGCCGTAGGCGAAGAAAACGGTTCCACTCGTTTCGGGGCCGGGGAAGTGCGCGGGGTCGGCGAGGTTGACGTTCCAGAAGCCGGCGGTGCGCTGCACCGCGGCGACCGCCCGTACCAACTCCTTGAGCGTGGCGCGGTATTCGGCGGTGTCGGCCTGATCGGCGGGCAGCGCCTTGAGGGTCTTGGTGTGCGCGGCGGCGACCCAGCCGTTGCCGCGCGACCACAGCACGGGCTTGCCCGAGGGCGAGAGGATGCCGCCGGGCAGGAAGTTCCTGTCGCGGTACCACAGCCCGGTGGCCGGGTCGTGGAGACCGGGGCCGCCCTCGGCCGACTTGGTGTGCCGGTACAGGTCGTGCAGCTTGCGGTGGTAGTTCGCGTCACCGCGCAGCACGCCCAGGCGGGCGAAGGGCGACATCGTCATGTGCAGCGCGTCGTCCCACCACCAGTCGTCGTCCTTGCCGGCCGGGTCGGTGTAGACCATGCGGTGCAGGCAGGTCTCGATCGCGGTCAGCTTCGCCGGGTCGGGTTCGATCTCGTACAGGTCCAGATACACCTGGCCCGCGCACTGGTTGTCCGCGTTGCGGGTGGTCGTGCCGCCGTTGAGGCCGTAGTTGTTCCGCTCGGCCCAGGAGCGCGCGTAGGCCAGATAGCGGGTGTCGGACGTCAGCCGGTACAGGGCGGTCAGGCCGCTGAAGAAGGTGGCGTTGGCCCACTGGTTGTTGCCGGGGTCGGTGTGGGCGCCGATCCAGTGGTCGGCGACGCGGCGCAGTGCGGTGACGACGGCCGCCCTGGAGGGCAGCACCGGGGAGGGCGGGGCGGCGGCAGAGGCCGCGGCGCGGGCGGTGGCGTGCGCGGTGGCGGGGATCGCGGTCGCGGTGGCGGTCGCGGCGAGTGCCGCACCGCCGATCAGGAAGTGGCGTCGGTCCATCGGAGTCTCCAAGTGCCGTGCGTGCTAGGTGCGCTGCGGGCATGGACGGCCGGTGGCGTCGGTACGGCTCGGCTCTCGGCTCTCGATGCGGGTGACGCGCGGGTGGCGCGTACGGGACGCCCGCTCACCGGCGAATTCAGGGACATGAACGATGAGTGTCCTTGTGAACTCGATGGAGCTTAGATGACCGCGCCCGCCGTACGTCAACCCCGGTCGCGCTGACTCCGGTGAGGTTCACCCCGGCGGTGAAGGACGACCTGGCCGTGCGCACCAGCTCGGCGGCCGGACCGGGCGGGAGCCGGTCACTGGCGGCGGTGGCACCGGCGAGCGTACGGCCGGCGGCGGGGACCGCGTCGGGCGGCGCGCCCGACATCCGGTGCTGAACACCGCTCGCGCCGAGGTCGGCGGTCACTCGGGGCAGCGCGAGGAACAGCGAGGTCATGTCCGTCGCCACCAGTGGCGTCGGCAGGGCGAGCAGGGTCAGGCCCAGCCACTCGTGCCGCCCGCCGGTCCGCCCGGCGCGCCCGTATCCCCATTGTCCGGCATGTCCACTCCTCCGCCGTGTCGGGTCTCTTTCCCGCACCGGTCGGAGCGGCGACGGGCTTCTTGAGGTCCGGCTGGAAGAATTTTCGGAGCGAGCCGGACCGGGCCGTATTGGAGCGGATCGGTACGGATCGAAACGTATCGGCACGGATCGAAACGGGCCGGAATTCGATGCGCCGCCGATGTCAAGAAGCCGTCCGCGGCTCCGACTGTGTGGTGCACGGACCCGGAAGGGGTTCGGCGTACGGCACACACGTACGACATACGCGCGGGACGTCCGAGCAGGGCATCCGCGGACGGCGTCCACGCGGGACAGAGGAGTAGCGATGAAGTTTCTGCTGATCATGCACATGAACCCGGCGGTGTGGAACGCGCTGACCGAGGAGGAGCGCAACGAGGTCATGGGCGGCCACGACGCCTTTATCAACACGGTCACCGAGTCGGGCGAGATGATCCTCACCCAGGGCCTGGCCGACATCTCGCAGAGCGCCGTCGTGCGGGTCCGCGACGGGCAGCGGGTCGTCACCGACGGGCCGTACCTGGAGACCAAGGAATACCTCGGCGGCTTCTACCTGGTCGACTGCGAGAACCGCGAGCGCGCTCTGGAGCTCGCCACGATGATCCCCGACGCGAAGGTGGAGGGGCTGGGCATCGAGGTGCGCCAGGTGATGTTCTCCGGTGGACAATTGGAGATGTGAGCACCGACACCGTGACCGAGGACCTGCTGCGCGAGCTGACGCCGCAGGTCCTCGGTGTGCTGGTCCGCAGGCACGGCCAGTTCGAGGAGTGCGAGGACGCCGTGCAGGAGGCGGTGCTCGCCGCGGCCGTGAAGTGGCCGGCCGACGGTGTGCCGGACCATCCGCGCGGCTGGCTGATCACCGCTGCCTCCCGTCGGCTGATCGACCAGATCCGCAGCGACCACGCCCGCAAGGCGCGGGAGACGGCCGCGGCGGCCCAGTCCCCCGAGCGGGAGGCGGGCGTCAGCCCGGGTCCCGGCGAGGACGGCGCGCCGGAGGGTGACGACACCCTGATACTGCTGTTCCTGTGCTGCCACCCGGCGCTGACGCCCGGCTCGCAGACCGCCCTGACCCTGCGCGCGGTCGGCGGTCTGACCACGGCGGAGATCGCCCACGCGTTCCTGGTGCCTGAGGCCACCATGGCCGTACGGATCAGCCGGGCCAAGCAGCGGATCAAGGCGGCGGGCAGCCGCTTCACCCTGCCCGAGGCACGCGAGCGCGAGGAACGGCTGCGGGTCGTCCTGCACGTGCTGTACCTGATCTTCAACGAGGGCTACACCGCGACTTCCGGGGCCGCGCTGCACCGCGCCGACCTCGCCCGCGAGGCGATCCGGCTGACCCGTGTGGTCGGTCGGCTGCTGCCCGACGACGGCGAGGTCGCCGGCCTGCTCGCCCTCATGCTCCTCACCGACGCGCGCCGCGCCGCCAGGACCGGGCCCGGCGGCGACCTGATCCCGCTGGACGAGCAGGACCGTACGCTCTGGGACGCCGACCTGATCGCCGAGGGCACCGCTTTGATCAGTACGGCCATGGCCCGCTCGGCGCTCGGGCCGTATCAGCTCCAGGCCGCCATCGCCGCGACGCACGCCGCCGCGGAGCGCACCGAGGACACCGACTGGCACCAGGTGCACACCCTGTACAAGATCCTGGAGCGGATCGCGCCCAACCCGATGGTCACCCTCAACCGCGCCGTCGCCCTCGCCGAGATCCAGGGGCCGCGGGCCGGGCTCGACCTGCTGGCCACCTTGGACGACGACGCCCGCGTCGAGGGCCACCACCGGCTCCACGTCGTCCGCGCCCATCTCCTGGAGCGCTCCGGCGACCTCCCGGCCGCCCGCGAGCACTATCTTCTGGCCGCGCGCGGCACGGCCAGCCTCACCGAGCGCCGCTTCCTGGAGTCCCGCGCGAGCCGTCTGAAGCCCGGCGCGCGCTGAGCGGGTGACAGCGGCGACGACCGCGCACCCGACGGGCGTCAGCGGTGGGTCAGCTCAGCCGGGCGTCGGCGTAGACCGCCATCGCGTCGCGCTGGTACTCCGCCAGCCCGGCCGCGATCTTGTCGTACGCCGAGCGGAAGCGCGGGTCGTCGGTGAACATCTGCCCCAGTCCCTTGTACGCGGTCGCGCTGGGGGTCCAGAATCCGCACAGCCATTGGTAGTGGGCATCCGTCTCGGCCTGCACCGCCGGGTCGGCCACTGGCGTGCCGGCCGCCATGAAATCGGCCATGCGGACCATCCGCGCCGTGATCTCGCGCTGCGTCCGCTCCTGGTCCTCGGCCGTGAGCGGGCCGGCGATCCGCCGGGACCGCTCGTACTCGCGCGGCCACCGCTCGCGCGCCTCGTCCTCGTAGCGCGAGGCGTCGAAGCCCTCGAAAAGATTCTCCGGCCTGTTGATCTCCGCCATGTCGTCCCCGTCCTTTCCTTCCTCCAACTCCGCGATGGTGCGACCGACCGTGCGGACCAGGGTGTCGAGCCGGTTCCGCTCCGCCAGCAGACGCCGGTGGTGCTCCCGGAGCACGGCCACCCGGTCCGCCTGTCTGTCGAGGACGGCCGCGATGTCCCGCAGGCCAAGGCCCAACTCCCGCATCAGCAGGATCTGTTGCAGCCGCAGCAGATCCCGCCGCTCGTAGGAGCGGTGCCCGTTGCGGCCGGTCCCCGCAGGGGGCAGCAGGCCGATCTCGTCGTAGTACCGCAGCGTCCGGGACGTCACTCCGGACAGCCGGGCCACGTCCGCGATCGACCAGGCCATCGCCCTGCCTCCCCTCGCCGGCCGGTCGTTCCGGCCACATGGACGACCGTAGAAGTTGACGCGGCGTAAAGCGCAAGCCGACAGCGGGCGGTGCCGACGACGGGCGGGTCAGTGCTCGGCCAGGGGCGGCGCGGTGTCCGTCGAGGGGGTCAGGCGCAGCGTGACGATCTCGAACGGTCGCAGGCGCAGGTCCACGGCGCCGTCGCGGATCTCGGCGGGCGGCTGGTCGGTCAGGGGGCGTTCCAGCAAGTCGCAGGGGGTGGCGGTGTGGAGGGCGAAGCCGGGGGTGAGGGTGGTGCGGGTCCGGGCGCCGATGGCTTCGTAGAGACGTACGACGATGTCGCCGCTCGCGTCGTCGGCGAGCTTCACGGCGCTGACGACGACGCCCTCGTGGCCGACCGTCGCCAGCGGTTCGACCGCGGCGGCGCCGGGCACGCGGCGCTCGGGCAGGTGGATGGCGTACCCCTCGCGGACGGCGTCGCCGATGGACGCGCCGGGAAGCAGGGCGTAGCGGAAGCGGTGCACGCCCTGGTCCGTCCGCGGGTCGGGGAAACGGGGTGCGCGCAGCAGGGACAGGCGCACGGTGACGGCGGCGCCGGGGGCGCTGCCGCTTGTGGAGCGGGTGACGTCGTGGCCGTAGGTGGAGTCGGTGACCAGGGCCACGCCCCAGCCGGGCTCCGCGAGGTGCAGGAATCGGTGGTTGCACGCCTCGAAACGGGCGGCGTCCCAACTGGTGTTGGTGTGGGTGGGCCGGTAGACGTGGCCGAACTGGGTCTCGGCCGCGTAGCGGTCGGCGTGGACGTCCAGCGGGAAGGCCACCTTCAGGAACTTCTCCGTCTCGCGCCAGTCGACCTCGGTGGAGACGTCCAGGCGCTTGTGCCCGGCAGTGAGGGTGAGGTCCTGCACGGCGCGCGAGTGGCCGAACGAGCGCTCGACCCGGACGGTGACGGCGTGGGCCGTCGCGGCGGCCACCTCGACGCGGTCGGCGGCGGTCAGGTCGGTGACGGTGTTGCGGTAGTACGCGTCCACGTCCCAGGCGTCCCACATGGTGGGGAAATCGGGGTGGAGTTGGAGCAGGTTGGCCGGGCGTCCCTCGGCGAGGGTCTCGCGGTCCGCGGCGAGGTCGTGGACCGACACCACCAGGCCGCGGTCGTCGATCTCGACCCGCAGCAGGCCGTTGTCCAGTACGTGGCCGCCGCGGGGGCGGGCCGAAGTAGTGACCGTCCCGTCGACGCCGGTGTCGGCGACGGGCGCGGCGCCCCCTGCCGGGACACCGCCGCGGGCGTGCGGGGCCGCGTTGAAGACCAGGGCCCCCTCTCCCTCCTGGTCCCCCTCCCCCTCCTCGCCCCCCTCCCGCGACGGCCCACCGGCCAGGGCGAGTTGGGCGGCGTCGATGATCGACCGCAGCTCCACCGCGAGGGCGGCGTACGTCGCCTCGGCCTCGCGGTGCACCCACGCGATGGACGAGCCGGGCAGGATGTCGTGGAACTGGTGCAGCAGCACCGTCTTCCAGATCCGGTCCAACTCCTCGTACGGGTAGGGCAGTCCGGCCCGTACGGCGGCGGTCGCGGACCACAGCTCCGCCTCGCGCAGCAGGTGCTCGCTGCGGCGGTTGCCCTGCTTGGTGCCGGCCTGGCTGGTCAACGTGCCGCGGTGCAATTCGAGGTACAACTCCCCGACCCAGACAGGCGGTTCGGGGTACTCGGCGCGGGCCTTGGCGAAGAACTCCGCCGGGGACTCCCACTCCACCCGGGCCGAACCCTCCAGGTCGCGCAGCCGGGCGGCCTTGGCGATCATCTCGCGGGTCGTGCCACCGCCGCCGTCGCCCAGCCCGGTCGGCGCCAGCGACCGCCCGGCCATGCCCTTCTCCCTGAAGTTGCGTGCGGCATGAGCGACTTCGCGGCCTTCCAGGCCCGCGTTGTAGGTGTCCATCGGCGGGAAGTGCGTGAAGACCCGGCTGCCGTCGATGCCCTCCCAGGCGAAGGTGTGGTGCGGGAAGGAGTTGGTGCGGCTCCAGGAGATCTTCTGGGTCAGCAGCGAACTCGACCCGGACGCCCGGATGATCTGCGGCAGCCCGGCCGCGAAGCCGAAGGTGTCCGGCAGCCACACCTCGTCGCTCTCGATGCCGAACTCGTCCAGGAAGAACCTCTTGCCGTGCACGAACTGACGGGCCATCGTCTCGGAGCCGGGCATGTTCGTGTCCGACTCGACCCACATTCCGCCGGTGGGCACGAACCGCCCGTCGGCGACGGCCTGTCGGACCCGGGCGTAGACCTCGGGGCGGTGCTCCTTGATCCAGGCGTACTGCTGCGCCTGGGACATGGTGTAGACGAAGTCGGGCTCGTCCTCGATCAGGGCCGTCATGTTCGCGGTGGTCCGGGCCACCTTGCGGACGGTCTCGCGCAGCGGCCACAGCCACGCGGAGTCGATGTGCGCGTGGCCCACCGCGCTGATCCGGTGGGCCGAGGCGTGCGCGGGCGCGGCCAGCACGTCGGCCAGCAGGGCTCGGGCCGAGTCGGCGGTGCCGCCGACGTCCTGGAGGTCGATCGCGTCGAGCGCCCGTTCCACCGCGCGCAGGATGTCCCAGCGGCGGGCCGAGCCGGCGGGCAGCTCCGGCATCAGCTCGCCCAGCACTTCGAGGTCCTGCACGAGCTCCCAGACCGTGCGGTCCAGCACGGCCAGGTCCATCGGGCCCAGGACGTACTGCGGCGCGCGGCCCGCCGTCGCCTTGTCGCCCAAGGCGGTCGGGCGGAAGGGCGGGTTGTCCAGCACGATCGGGTTGGAGGCGGCCTCGACGTGCAGCAGGATCCGCTCGCCGCCGGTGACGGGGTCGCCGACGCGCACCCACTGATTGCGCGGGTTGAGGCCCTTCACCGGGGTGCCGTCCGGCCGGTAGACGAGGCCCTCGCACTGGAAGCCGGGGGTGTCCCGCTCGAAGCCGAGGTCCAGCAGCGCCTCGACGGTGCGGCCCGCCCACTCCTCGGGCACGGTACCGCTGACGGTGAGCCAGCTCGTTCCCCACGGCGGACCCCACGGCTCGCCGGGCGCGATCGGCCTGCGGGCCGCGGCGATGCCTTCGGCCACCGGGACCGGCTCGTCGGGCGCGTCCCAGATGCCGACGGTCAGCGGCACCCGCTCCCCGTACACCGCGGGGCGGACGCGCTCGTTGAGGACGCGTTCCAGGCGGGACTCGATGAGGCTGCGGTCGTCGTGCATGTACGGGCTCCGGGGTGTGGTGGGCGGCCGGGTCGAATGGCTGACAGGCGTGGCGCGGTGGAGGCGGGGCTCGTGGACCGCGAGGCTCCGGACGGACAACGCGGTTGCTTCCGGGGCGCGTTGTCCGCGGCGCGCGGCTAGGACACGTCCCGGTCCGGGCCGCGGTCCTCCCCGTGGGCGATGATCGTGGTGCGCACCACGACCCGGCGCGGCGGCAGCGCTCCGGCGCCCTGGCGGTCCAGGCGCTCGCCGAGCAACTGGGCGGCGCGGCGCCCGATCTCGTCGGGGTCGTGGTCCACCACCAGCACGGGCACGCTGAGCACGTCGGCGAGGTCGAAGCCGTCGAACCCCGCGAGCGTCGCGCCGGCGCCGTGGTGCCGCAACGCCCGGTAGGCGCCCTGGGTGTTGTGGTTGTTGGCGCAGAACAGCGCGGTGGGCGGCTCGGGCAGCGCGAGCAATTCGGCGGCAGCCGCCTCGGCGGAGGCGAGATCCTCCCGGCCGCGCTTGACCAGGGCGTCGTCGGGGTCGATGCCCGCCTTGTGGAGGGCCGCGCTGTAGCCGCGGTAGCGCTCGGAACCGGTGTACACCGACGGCGGGTTGCCGAGGAAGCCGATCCTGCGGTGTCCTGCCGCCAGCAGTCGGCTGGTCGCCGCGTACGCGCCGCCGAAGTCGTCGACCAGGACGCTGTCCGCCTCGAATCCGGCCGGGGGCCGGGCGACGGTGACCACGGGCGGGGAGGTGGGCAACTCCTCGGCCAGATACGCCTGGTCGGCCCCCGCCGGGACGAGGATCACGCCGTCGACCCGGCGCGCGGAGAAGTCCCGGACGGCGTCGCGCTCGCGGCCCGCGTCACCGGCCGTGTTGGTGATCATCACCCGCAGTCCCTCCTCGGCGACCGCGGCCTCGATGCCGAGCGCGAGCCGGGCGCAGAAGGGGTTGGCGAGGTACGTGACGATCAGGCCGATGGTGCCGGTGCCCTGTCCGTGCCGGAAGTTGCGGGCCAGAGCGTTGGGCCGGTGACCGAGTTGCCGTACCGCGGCCTCGACGCGTGCGCGTCTGTCCGCCGACACCCCGGTGTCGCCGCGCAGGACGCGGGACACGGTCATCGCGCTGGCCTCGGCGAGGGTGGCGACCTGTTTCATGGTCGGTGGTGCGGTGGTGAGCGGCGCGCCGGCCACGGTGGTCTCCCTCTCGGCTCGTTGACTAGAGAATAGAGGCATCGTTGTCTTCCGGAACCTCGGCCGCGTACCGCGCCGCGCCGAACAGCCCGGCTCCGGCCGGCCGGGCCGCGGGCAGCGGCGGCGATATCCCGTATGTCCAGGTCGCGTCCCGCCGACCGCAGGTAGGCCGCGATCAGGGCCCGCCGGGACACCCGGTCATCCAGCGGGCGCCGTGGTGGGTCAGCACGTCGGTGCGGCCTTCCGGCGGTACGGTCGGGCCGTCGTTGACGACCGCGCCGTCGTGCAGGAAGGCCGAGCCGACCGCGCACGCGGGCGATCCGGCGCTGGGTCACGCTCGCGCGGGGCGACACCGCCGTGGGCTGGGCCAGCCATGACGCGCCGCTCCTCCAGCACGGCAACATCGCCGTCCCGGACGTGCCCTACCCGCCGTCGGTGCCCGGCCAGGAGCCGGGGAAGCTGTACTTCGGGGTCCACGACAACATCTGGGACACCAACTTCCCCAGCCAGCAATCCTTCGAGCAGCCCGACGCGTTCCTGATCCGCCTCCGGTCCTTCGCCGACCAACCGGTGGCAGCCGCCGTCTCCCTGACACCGCCGTACACCACCGCGCTGCGCTGCTCCTGCCTCGGCGAGAACAGCGAACCGGTCACCCCGGACCCGGACGGCACGCTCCGCGTACGGCTCGCCGCCAGGGGCACGGCGGCGCTGCTCGTGGTCACCCGATCGTCGCGCGCACCCGGGACCGGACGGGTCCTGAGGTCCCGGCTCCGGGCGCCGGACCGGCGGCTAGGCGGACTGCGTGACGCGGGAGAGGAGTTCGCGGCGCAGCACCTTGCCGGTCGGTGTGTGCGGCAGTTCGTCGAGGAAGTGGACCTCGTCGGGTGTCCTGGACGAGCGCAACCGGCGGCGGACGAAGGCGCGTATCTCGTCCTCGGTGACCGTCGCGCCTTCGGTGAGGACGAGGAACGCGCCGATGCGGTGGCCCCATTCCTCGTCCGCGATGCCGACCACGGCGGCGTCGGCGATCTCCGGGTGGCGCTGGAGCACGGCCTCGATCTCGGCGGGGGCGATGTTCTCGCCGCCCCGGATGATGGTGTCGTCGGCCCGGCCGCGGACGAACAGGTAGCCGCCGGTGTCGAGATGGCCCTCGTCGCGGGTGGCGAACCAGCCGTCGCCGTCGGTGAGAGAGCCGGTCTCCCGGTACTCCCCCGCCACTTGGGCACCCTTGACGTGGATCATGCCCACGGTGCCGGGCGGGCAGGGGTGTCCCTCGGCGTCGCGGATCTGGATGGTCACCGACGGCAGCGGGCGGCCGACGGAGCCCAGTCGCGCCCTGACCTCGGTGTCGTCGCTGGTCAGGGCGGCCCGGTGGTCCTCGGGCCCGAGGACGGCCACCGAGGACGACGTCTCGGTCAGGCCGTAGGCATTGACGAATCCGGTGTCGGGCAGCAGCGACAGTGCCCGCTCCAGCACGGTCAGCGGCAGCCGGGCGCCGCCGTAGGACAGTGACCGCAGGGTGGAGGGTGCGGGGCCGCCGCGCTCCATCTCGTCCACGATGCGGGCCAGCATGGTCGGCACGACCATGGCGTGTGTGACGCGCTCGGCGGTGACGGTCTTCAGCCAGGTCCCGGCGGCGAAGTGCTCCAGGTAGACCACACGCCGCCCGGAGTAGAGGTTGGACAGCAGGTTGGCCACCGCGGCGATGTGGTAGGGGGGCACGCTGACCAGTACGGCCTCGTCCGCACCGCTGCCGCCGAATTCGACGCTGCCCAGCACGTACGCGGTGAGGTTCCGGTGCCGGAGCACGGCGCTCTTGGCCGCGGCGGTCGTTCCGCTCGTCAGCAGGAGGATGGCCACGTCGTCCGCCGAGGGCTGGACGGGGGCCTCGGTCACCGCGGGCGTCGCGGCGCACACCGCGAGCCATTCGCGCAGGCCGAGGGAGCGTACGACATTGTCCGGCCGGGCCAGTGCCGTGTCGTCGGCGATCAGCAGGGTGCGGCCCTGTTGGGCCACAGCGTGGTGCAACTGCTCTGGCGCCAGGCGGTAGTTGAGCGGAAGCATCGGCACACCCGCCGCGGCGGCGGCGAACAGGGCCAGCGGGAAGGCCGGGCCGTTCTCGCCCATGAAGACGACGGTGTCGACCTCGTGGGACCGCACGAAGGCCGCGCCGGTGTACGCCTGGTCGCGCAGCGCGGCGCCGGTCAGACCGGCGCCCGGGGTGCCGAGGGCCAGGCGGTCGCCGTGGCCCTCGGCGACCATGTCCAGCAGGGTCAGGAGGTTCACAACAGACGTCCTTCGCTAGTCCGACTAGTCCGAGGCGGGAAGCTGCTTGGCGGCCTTGACCGGGAGCGGTTCGCCGTCGACCGACAGCGCGCCGGGACCCGGCTTCACGCAGAGCAGTTCGAGCCCCGTCTCCTCGTGCACATACCGCTTGCCGAGCAGCGTGGCCGGGCCCGCCGCCTCATGGCCCGCGGTGTTCCCGGGCGCCGGTTCGTCGGGGCCGAGCAACGGCGCTCCGGCGTGCAGGACGTCGATGGTCTTCGACGGTCCTCGCACCACGATGACCTCGACCGGGCCAACGGCGCTGTGCAGATGTGTTCCCACTGCGAGATCTGCCATCGTCACTGCTTTCTGTGCTGCGGGCGACTGGGGCGGCACCCGCCGCCATCCTTATAGTATCAACTACCGTAAGCTTGTCCATATCTCCGGACGACGCGGAGTCCCCTGCTCAACGGCCCCTGAACCGGGGCGCCCTGCGCTCCTGGAACGAGGCCATGGCCTCCTGACCGTCGTCTCCGATACCCAGTCCGAGGAAGGTCACCTCGTTCTTCCACGCCTGGTCGAAGGTGCCGTCGTAGGCGTCGTTGAGCTGGCCCTTGATGTGGCCGAGGCCCACCGTCGGGCCCTCGGCCAGCCGGCGTGCGAAGTCCCCCGCGACCGCGGTCAGTTCCTCGTCGGGCACACAGCGGTTGGCCAGGCCCCACTGCTCGGCCTGGCTGCCGGTGACCGGCTCACCGAGCAGGGCCATCTCCTTGGCGCGTACCGGGCTCACCGACCGGGCGAGCAGATAGGCGCCCGCGGCCTCGACCGGCAATCCGCGCTTGACGAACACTTCGCTGAAGCGTGCCGACTCGGCGGCGATCACGAGGTCGCACGCCAGCGCGAAGTTGCAGCCGAAGCCGTAGGCGGCCCCGTTCACCGCGGCGACGAAGGGTTTCTCGTTCTCCCGCAGGTCGCGGATCAGCCGCCACCAGCCATAGCGCAGGCCATCCTCGCGGGCGATGTTGGCCTGCGATCCGCGGCGGCGATCGGGCGCGATCTCGATGTGCTCCCGCTGCGTGAGATCCGCTCCCGAACAGAAGGCCCGGCCGGCCCCGGTGATGACGGCCGCGCGGATCTCCGGGTCGTCACGGACCTCGGCGATGGCGGCGATCAGGGCGTCGCGCAGCGGATGGTGCACCGCGTTGCGCAGGTGCGGCCGGTTCATGGTGATCCAGGCGATGCCGTCGGCGACCGTGAAGTCCAGACCGGCCTCGGCGAAGTCGTCGAGCATGGTGTCCGCCTAACGGTGGGCCCTCGCCGTGTGCGAAGGGCGGGGTCGGATGACGATGGGGGCGGTCGTCGGGCTCAGGAGTTGCCCAGTACGAGGGCGCCCGCGGCGCTGAACATGCCGCCGATGCCCTGCACCAGCGACGTCCTGACGCCTTCGACCTGCGCGGCCGCGTCGCCGCGGAGCTGGCGGACGGCCTCCTGGATGGCGAACATCCCGTACATGCCGGTGTGCGTGTACAGCAGGCCGCCGCCGTTGGTGTTCATCGGCAGGGTGCCGCCGGGCCTGGTGGCACCGCTCTCCAGGAAGGGAACGGCCTCGCCGCGGCCGACGAAGCCCAGGTCCTCCAGGCCGTAGAGCGGAACGTGCGCGTAGGCGTCATACACCATCAGATGGTCGATGTCGTCGGTGGTCAGCCCGGCTTCCCGCAGGGCCGCGGCCGATGACTCGCGGAATCCGGCGAAGGTGGTGAGGTCCTCCATGGTGGAGGGCCCGGGTCCCTCGCCCGACTCGCCGGAGCCCAGGACGGTCACCGGCCGGTACCGCGTCGGGAGGTCGGCGGCGCGCTCGGCGGACATGAGCACGAGCGAGCCGCCGCCGTCGGTGAGCGGGCAGCATTCCAGTACGTGGAACGGCCACGCGATCAGCCGCGAGCCGAGCACCGCGTCGGTGTCCAGCGGCTTGTTCCGCAGGGCGCGGGGATTCTGGACGGCCCAGGCCGACTGGGCCACCGGCGCCGCCGCCAGCGCCTCGTGGCCGAGCCCGTACTTGTGCAGGTAGGCCATGGCCGGGAGGGTGAACCAGGAGAAGGTGCCGGACACCCCGTACGGCTGCTCGAACTGGCCGACCGCGCTGGACGGGTTGGGGCTCCAGTCGGGTGCGCCGACCCGGGACCTGCCGGACTCGCCGTGGGCGACGACGACCACCGAGGCGGCGCCGGAGCGGATGGCGGCCACGGCGTGCCGTACGTGCAGCATGTAGGAGCAGCCGCCCACCATGGTGCCGTCCAGCCAGCCGGGCGTGACGCCCAGGTAGTGGGCGAAGTCCACCGGCGGCAGGGTGGTCGCCACCCCGTCGACGTCGGCGGGGGTGAGCCCGCACTGGGCGAGTGCGCCGCGTGCCGACTCGGCGGCCAGGCTGATCGCGGACTGGTCGGGTACGACGCCGATCCGGTCCGACTCGGCTGCCCCCGCGATGACGACCGTGCTCGTCACGAGCGAGCCCCTTCCTCGGCGCTGGGCCGGAATTGCGGCAGGGCGAGGTCCCCGCGTTTTTCGAAGACCACCTCGACCGGCAGACCGACGCGGATGTGCTCCGGGGTCTGCGGGATGTCCAGGAGATTCGCCGTCAGCCGGGGGCCCTCATCGAGCCTGACGAAGGCGATGGCGTACGGCCCCTCGTCCTCGTAGCCGGGCGCGGGCCGGTGGTTGATGACGAAGGATTCGACGACGCCCCGGCCCGACGCCTTGGTCCACCCGACCTCGTCGGAGGCGCAGCGCGGGCAGAAGGCACGCGGGTAGAAGAAGAACTCGCCGCAGGACGCGCACTCGGGCAGCCACAGCTCGCCCTCGGCGGCCTTGTCCCAGTAGGTGCTGGTCTCCGGTGTCGGCACGGGGACGAATCGTTCGCTCATCGGGCACGCTCCGGCTCGACCACGGCGCGGCCCTGCGAGAGCACGGGCGTGCCGTCCTGGGTGCGGGTGGTGAAGAGGACCTCGCCGTGGTCGATCCACAGCGAGGTGGTGAGGGTGTCGCCCGGCATCACCGGCGCGCTGAATCTGGCGTGCAGGGAACGGAAGCGGCCGGGGTCCGATCCGGCGGCCGTGCGCAGGATCGCGCGGCCGACGAAGCCGTACGTGCACAGGCCGTGCAGGATCGGCCGCGGAAAGCCGCCGGCGACGGCGAACTTCGGGTCGGAGTGCAGCGGATTGCGGTCGCCCGACAGCCGGTAGAGCAGCGCCTGCCAGGGCGCCGTGCGCTGCTCCACCACCGCGTCGGGTTCGCGGTCCGGCGCCGCCCAGGGGGTGCTCGGACCCCGGTCACCGCCGAACCCGCCCTCGCCGCGCAGGAACGCGCCGGTCGACATCCGGGCCAGGGGCCTGCCGTCGGGATCGGTGAGCAACGACTCGGTGGTGACCAGGGCGCCGCTGCCCTTGTCGTGGACGCCGGTCACCGTGGAGGAGTACAGGCCGCTGCCCTCGGGGGCCAGAGCGCCGGTCAGTTCGACGGACTGGAAGGCGTGCACCAGGCGGGTCATGTCGATGTCGCCGTAGGACAGTCGCGGCGCGTCGTGGCCGAGGACGACGGGGAAGGTGGGCAGCACTGCCTGCGGGACGCCCTGGGTGTTCTCGGTCGTGAAGGCGAGTTCGGCGGCCGGGTCGTCGCTGCCCGCGCCGACTCCGACGGCGTAGAGCAGCGCCTGCGCCGAGGTCCACCGCACCGGGTGGGGCTCGGTCGCACTGCCGAGGATGGAGAGGTCGAGCGCCATGTCAGCTCCGCTTCGGACCGTACGGATGGGAGTCGAAGACGCTGAAGTTCCCCGCGGCCTTGCCGAAGACGGCCGGGAACCGCTCGTCGATCGCGTCGAAGGTCAGGGGTCCGTCGACCTGGAGGGACGGGCCGATGCGCCAGCCCTCGGCGACGCCGACATAGCCGCCGACCACGCTGAACACCCGGCCGGTCACGGCGGACGACCGCTCGCTGCCGAGCCACACCACGAACGGGGAGATGTGCTGCGGTGCCAGCGGGTCGAAGCCCTCGTCGATGTCGAGCGGCATACCGGCGGTGGCGGTGAGCCGGGTCTTGGCGACCGGGGCGATGGCGTTGACCGTCACGCCGTAGCGGGCCAGTTCCATGGCCGCGATGACGGTGAGGCTGGCGATGCCGCCCTTCGCGGCGCCGTAGTTGGCCTGCCCGAAGTTGCCGAACAGACCGCTGCCCGACGAGGTGTTGATGACGCGGGCGGTGACCTGCTCGCCCGCCTTGGACTGGTCGCGCCAGAGCCGTCCCGCGGCCTGGGTCATGGCGAAGGTGCCGCGCAGGTGGACTTTGACGACGCTGTCCCAGTCCTCGAAACTCATGTTGAGCAGCGTCTTGTCACGCAGGATGCCCGCGTTGTTCACCAGGACGTGGAGTGCGCCGAACTCCTCGACGGCCTGGGCGACGATGTGTTCCGCGCCCTGCTCGTCGGAGACGTCGTCGCCGTTGGCCACGGCGGCGCCGCCCTCGGAGCGGATGAGGTCGGCGACCTCCTGCGCGGGTCCCGTCGAGGATCCGTTGCCGTCCCCAGTGCCGCCGAGGTCGTTGACGACCACGCTGGCTCCGGCGCGGGCGAACGCCAGGGCGTGTTCGCGGCCGATGCCGCGGCCGCCGCCGGTGACGACGACCACCCGGCCGGTCAGCGGACCGTGTGACTGTGCCATTCCTGGTTTCCTTTCGGTAGCTGCTCCGGCGGACCGCGCGGGCGCAGCCGCGGCGTCGCGGTCGCTCACAGCACGACTCCGGAGTCCTTGGCCTCGGAGATCTCCGCCCAGCCGTAGCCGAACTCCAGCAGGATCTCCTCGGTGTGCTCGCCGTACTCGGGCGAGCGGGCGGGCGCGGGCGGCGCCTGGTCGAACTGGACGGGGCTGCCGGCCATCTTGTACTCGACGCCGGCCTCGTCGACGTTGTCGATGAAGTAGTGGTTCGCCACCGCCTGGGGGTCGCTGAGCACATCGCGCGGCGACGCGACGACGGCCCACACGCCGTCCTCGTCGGCGAGCACCTTCGTCCAGTGCTCGAGGTCGTGCTCCGCGAAGAGCGCGTTCAGTTCGGCGGTCGCCTGGTCGGTGTTGGCGACGAGGCGGGTCGCCGGGGTGAACCGCTCGTCCTGCGCCAACTCCGGGCGGCCGACGCGGCGGACGAAGGGCGCCCAGTAGCGGTCGGGTTGGAGGAAGACGAGCTGGAGCCAACGCCCGTCGCTGGTGCGGTACTTCTGCACCACCGGGTTGGGCGACCTGCTGGAGTCGGTCATCGCGGTGCGCTCGACCCCGAAGAACTCGGCGGCCATGATGTCGGGGCTCATCGTCCACACCGCCTGGGCGAGCAGCGAGACGTCGACGACGCTGGGGACGCCGGTGGCCAGCCTGCGGTAGAGCGCCGCCGCGATGCCGCCCGCCAGGGTCATGCCGCTGGGCAGGTCGCCGAAGGCGGGGGTCTGCGCGATCGGCCGGTCGTTCTCGGGGGGTGTCAGCGCGAAGGCGACGCCGCCGCGGGCCATGTAGCTGGCCGCGTCGAATCCGCCCTGGTGGGCCTGCGGGCCCCGCGGGCCGTGGCCGGAGCCACGTGCGTAGATGACGTCGGGGTTGACGGCGCGGATGTCGTCCACGTCGATCTTCAGCCGACGGCGGGCGTCGGGCAGCCAGTTGGTGAGGAACACGTCGGCGGACGCCACCAGCCGGGCCAGTATTTCGCGGCCCTTGTCGGTGCGCAGGTCGATGCCGATGCTGCGCTTGCCGCGGTTGCCGATCTCCATCATGAAGTCGCGGTCGGCCTTGGCGTTGTCCCGTGTGAGCCCGGAGATGACCAGGCTCCGGCCGGGGTCGCCGCCCCGTACGTCCTCGACCTTGATGACGTCGGCCCCCCAGTCGGCGAGTACCGCGCCGGTGGACGGGACGAAGGTCCACGACGCGATCTCGACGACGCGGACTCCTTGCAGAACGCCTGCCATGTCCCTCATCTCCCTGCCGCTGGCGGAGTCGTACGGCTGAACGTCGTACGACTGGACGTCGGATGGCTCAACAACCCCACCGTAATGCTTACGGTATAGATATCTATATGGCTCGGCAAGCCTTTGCGTCAGGCGGGAACATCACACGTCCAGCCGTTCCACGACCGTGGCGTTGGCCAGACCGCCCGCCTCGCACATGGTCTGGAGGCCGTAGCGTCCGCCGCCGATCTCCAGCACGTCGAGCAGTGTGGTGAGCAGTCGGGCGCCCGACGCGCCGAGCGGGTGGCCGAGGGCGATGGCGCCGCCGTGCGGATTGACCCGGCGCGGGTCGGCGCCGGTCTCGGCGAGCCAGGCCAGCGGCACGCTGGCGAAGGCTTCGTTCACCTCGAAGGCGTCGATGTCGCCGATGCCGAGACCGGCGCCGCGCAGCGCCTTGGCGGTGGCCGGGACGACGGCCGTCAGCATCATGACCGGGTCGTCGCCGACGACTGCCGAGGACAGGAAGCGGGCCCGCGGGCGCAGGCCGAGCCGCCGCGCCGTCTCCCGGTCGGCCAGCAGCACGGCCCCGGCGCCGTCGCTGATCTGCGACGAATTGCCCGCCGTCACACGCCAGTCGATCTGCGGAAAACGTACGGCGTACCGGTCGTCGGTGAACGCGGGCCGCAGCGCGGCCAGTCGGTCCAGGTCGGTGTCGGTACGGATGCCGTTGTCGGCGGTGACCGGTTCCGCGCCGTCCGCGACGGTGATCGGCACGATGCTCCGCCCGAGGTGGCCCGCCGCCCGCGCCTCGGCCGCCAACCGGTGCGAGCGGGCGGCGAATTCGTCCAGAGCGCTCCGGCCGAGGTCCCACTCGGCGGCGACCAGCTCCGCGGAGACACCCTGCGGCACCAGGCCGCCGTACCGGTCGGCGACCGTCGGCCCGTACGGGTCCGCGCCTGCCGCGTTGCTGGTCATCGGCACCCGGCTCATCGACTCGACCCCGCAGGCGATGGCCAGGTCGTAGGCGCCCGAGGCGATGCCCTGCGCGGCGAAGGCGACGGCCTGCTGGCTCGAACCGCACTGCCGGTCGACCGTCGTGGCGGGGACGGATTCGGGGAAACCGGCGGCCAGTACGGCGCTGCGGGTGATGTTCGTGCTCTGCTCGCCGATCTGGGTCACGCACCCGCCGATCACGTCGTCGACCTCGGCGGGATCGACGCCGGCCCGGTCGACCAGACCGCGGAGCACCTGGGCCAGCAACTCGACCGGGTGGAGGGCGGAAAAGGCGCCGTCGGCCCGGCCCCGCACCAAGGGGCTGCGGACCGCCCCCACGATCACCGCTTCGCGTCCCGTCACGCCGTCACCAGGTCCAGGCAGCGGGCCAGCCGGGCGCGATGCTCGCCCGCACCGCCGTACATCACTTCCAGGCTCTTGACGCGCCGAAGATAGAGGTGGGCCGGATGCTCCCAGGTGAAGCCGATGCCACCGAGCACCTGCACCAGTGTCTCGGCGATCCGGGGCGCCGCCTGCGAGCAGTAGCTCTTGACCACCGAGGCGGTCTCCCGCAGTTCCGCCGGGTCGCCGTCGGGCGCCGCGCACCGCGCCGCCGCGCTCACCGCCGCCCGCATCTGCTCCACGGCCGCGAGTGAGTCGGCCAGCAGGTGCTTGACCGCCTGGAAGCTGCCGATCGGCTTGCCGAACTGCTCTCGCTCCAGGGCGTACGCGACGCCGATCTCCAGGCATCGGCCCGCGGCTCCGAGGAGTTCCGCCGACGCCATGATCGCGGCGACGTCCAGGGTGCCCGCCAGGCCATGCGCGAAGTCGTCGTCGAGCAGCAGGGCGGGAGCGTCGGCGAAGTCGACACGGAACTGCCGACGCGTCAGGTCGAGTACGGTCAGCGGCGTGGTCGTGACAGGTGTCCGCGCGGCCTCGACGGCGAAGAGCCGGACCCTGCCGTCGGCCGTCACGGGGACGAGCAGCCAGTCGGCGATGTGCGCGTCCAGTACGCGGGTCCTGGCGCCGTTCAGCCGCCAGCCGTCGGCGGACTCCGAGCCGGTCGCCGGGTGGCCGGGGACGTCCTCATGGGCGAGCGTGCCGACCGCGCCCGCCGCGAGCGCGGCCAGCAGGGGCCCGGTCGGTGCGGGGTCGGTGCAGCGCAGCAGCGCCGTGGTGGCGACGGCGGCGCTGCCGAGGACGGGTGCGCACAGCAGCGAGCGTCCGCACTCCTCCAGCACGACGGCCATTTCCGCGGGGGCCAGCCCCTGGCCTCCCTCGGCGTCCGGGATCAGCACGGCGGGCAGGCCGAGTTCCGCGGTCAGGCGCTGCCAGATCGCGGGGTCGTGGCCGACGGTGTCGGCCATCAGCCGCCGCACGTCTGCCTCGGTCGACCACTGGTCGAGGAAGCCGCGGACCACACGGCGGAACTCCTCGCGCTCTTCATGGGTGGTGGTGGACATGGGCTCCTCCGGGGCGGTCGGCGGCTCGGACTCGGTCACGCGCCGGGGCTCGACGCACGGAAACCGGGCACGGCTCCGGACACGGGTTCGGGTGCGGGCTCAGGCACGGGTTCGGGTGCGGGTTCGGGTGCGGGCTCAGGCACGGGCTCGCGCTCAGTTACGCGGCAGGCCGAGGACGCGTTCGGCCAGGATGTTGCGGACGATCTGCGAGGTACCGGCGGCGATGGTCGCCGACCGGGACGTGAGGTACTCGATCCCGGCGTCGACGCCGTCCTCGGCGGCGGCGCTGTCGGGACCGCCGATCTCGAACCGGAGGGCCGCCAGCCGTTGGAGCGCCTCGCTCCACGCCAGCTTGATGACCGACTGTTCGGGGCCGGGGTCCTGGCCGGCCTCCAGGCGGGACATCATCTGGCGGCTGAGCATCGCCAGCACGCGGGCCTCGGCGTAGAGCCCGGCCAAGCGGTCGACCAGTGCGGGCGGCAGGGTCGCGGCCCTGCCCTCCTTCACCGTCTCGGCGATCAGCTCGCGCACCTGCCGCTCGAACCGGGCGGTGAAGATGGCGACACCGGACCGCTCGTGGCCCAGGGTCGTCCTGGTGACCCGCCATCCGGCGTCCAGCGGCCCGAGCAGGGCGGTAACGGGCACGCGGACGTCGGTGAAGAAGACCTCGGCGAATTCGGCCTCCCCGTTGATCTGCCGGATCGGCCGTACCTCGATCCCCGGGGTGTCCATGGCGACCAGGAGCGCGGAGATGCCCTGGTGCTTCGGCGCGGCCGGATCGGTGCGGACCAGCAGTTCCATGTGGGTGGCGTGCATGCCGTTGGACGTCCAGACCTTCTGCCCGTTGACGACGAAGTCGTCCCCGTCGCGCTCGGCGCGCGTGCGCAGTCCCGCCAGATCGGAGCCCGCGCCGGGCTCGCTGAAGCCCTGGCACCACACGTCGTCCGTGGTCAGAATGCGCGGCAGGTGCTTCTTCTGCTCCGCCGTCCCCCAGACCGCGAGGGTGGGTCCCACGTTCTTCAGGCCCAGCATCCCGGGGAGCACGGGAAGGCCGCGTTCCGCGGTCGCCTCCTCGATGGCCAGCACCTCCGCGACCCCGGCGCCCCGGCCGCCGTGCTCCTGACTCCAGGCGGGCGCGGCCCACCGACCGGCGGCCATGGTGCGCTGCCAGTCGCAGCGGGCCTCCCACGTGTCGGTGCGGCCCGACCACCGCTCCCGGAATCGGGGCGCCTCGGCCTCCAGGAAGGAGTCGAGTTCTCGCAGCAGTTGCTCCATCAGTTCTCACCTCGTGGCAGGCGGTCGGCGAGCGGCTTCACGAATCGCAGGAAGCGCAGGACGTCGGTCAGGTGGGTGCAGCCCCGGGTACCGGCGAGCCGGTCCTTGACCGAGGCGTCGATGTCGAGCAGGGATGTGTGCAGCAGCGCCCCCGCGTTGGCCGCGGCCAGCGGACACTCGGGAAAGGGCAGGGCGCGCGGCCGTACGTCGATCGAACGCAGCGTCAGCTCACCGACGGTGGCTTCGGCGCGTACCTCGTACTCGTGCAGCGATCCCTCGCGGCCCGCGGCGTCCGTGTGGCTGTCCCTGAAGTAGGCGTAGATGTCGTAGCGGTGGCCGCGTCGGGCGACCTCCAGGACGCGCCGCCTGCGCAGGGAGCTGGGCGGCGACGCCGTCTCCCGGTGGAAGTCGGCGGGGGCGTCCAGCAGTGAGCGCAGGCCGGGGGCCGCCGGGGCCGGGCCGAGCAGCTTCGCGCCGGACCGGGCGACACGGTCCGCGGTCCCGCCGGACGCCCATCCCCGGCAGACGTCCAGAGTGCCGGCGGGCGGCGGTCCCGGCCTGAGGTCGGTCTCGATCATGCGGCCGTACCCGGCGATCAGCCTGACGGTCGGCAGGTCGTCGAGCAGCGCAGCGTGCAGGGAGTCCGGGGCGAGGTCGCCGGGGGCCAGGGCACGGAGCCGGGCGCGGAATCCGCTCGTGGCCCGGTGACCCACGAGAGCGTCGGCGACAGCGTGCACGGCGGCCGGTGGCAGATCGGCGGTCAGGCTCCGTACGGCCGAGGAGGTGTCCAGGACGGCGCGTACCCGGGCGGTCGCGGTGGCGGTCAGGGCGCCCGCCGCGTCGACGGCGGCGTCCCGCGCGGAGCCCGTCACCTCCAGGTCGCCGTCCCATCCGGTCGGCGGCACGATCCGCAGGTCCGTGGTGCGCCGCACCGACGAGGGGCGGCGGGCCGGCAGCCGTACGGCCACGTCGCGGACGGTGGACGCGGTCGGCGTCCGAGAGGCGTTCGAGGTCGGTTCCACCGTGTTCCACCACCGTCCAGGGCCGGTCCCGCGCGCCCTCTCGATCCTTATGGACAGAGATACCGAATTGCTTTCGGTATGCTACATGGGAAGCCTGACGTCGACAACGGTCCGCCGGTCGACCGACGTTCACATCAGCCGGCGCAGGATCTCGACGGTCTCCACCGGCCCCGCGCCGCCCACGACGTTGACGTCCAGCGTCGTCACCCCGGCCTCGGCGAAGGCCGCGAGGCGCTCGGCGACCCACCCCCGCGGGCCGACGAGGTTGCCGAGTGTCAGCCACTCGGTCGGCACCGCGGCGGCGGCCCGCGCGCGCTCGCCCGCCAGGAAGGAGCGCTGAACGCGCTCCGCCTCCTGTTCCCAACCCATGCGGCGGGCCAGGGTGTTGTAGAAGTTCGAGGTTCTTGAACCCATGCCGCCGACGTAGAGCGCGATGTGCGCGCGGGCCGGGCGGAGCAGTTCCTCGGCGTCCAGCTTCTCGCCGATCGCGACGTCCACCGAGGCGACCACGTCGAGCGGTCCGAGTCCCGCGGCGCGCCGCCGTGTGCCGGCGCGCAGCGCCTCGCCGAACGCGCGGTCGGCGCGTTCCGGTACGAAGAAGAACGGCAGCCAGCCATCGGCCGCCTCGGCCGCGCCCGCCACCGACCGATCACCGAGGGCCGCCCAGTACACCGGGATGTCCGGCCGGTCGGGGCGGTTGACGAGCTTGAGCGGCTTGCCCTGTCCCGTCCCCCGGTCCGGAGGCAACGGGACCGTCACACTGCTCCCCCGGTACGTCAGCGGCTCGCGTCGCCACACCGTCCGGCAGACCTCGATGGTCTCGCGGATCCTGGCCACCGGCTTGCGGTACTCGACGCCGTGGAAGCCCTCGACCACCTGCGGTCCCGAGGCGCCGAGCCCGAGGGCGAACCGGCCGCCGCTGAGGTGGTCGCAGCCCGCGGCGGTCATCGCGAGCAGCGCGGGGCTGCGGCTGAAGACGTTGAGGATCGCGGTTCCCAGCCTGACCCGGGTGGTGTGCGCGGCGAGGAATCCGATCGCCGACACCGCGTCGAAGCTGTAGCCCTCCTGCACCCACAGGGCGTCGATGCCCGCGGCCTCCAGGTCGCGGATCTCCGGGAGCCGGGCGACGACGTCCTGGGTGTAGTCGAGCGTGACGGACAGGTCCATGAGTGCTCACTCCTCGATCGCCGGGTGTCCGGCGCTCTCACGCGCCGGTCCGGGAGGTGGTCCCGGGGGTGGCGTGCGCCGCCCCCGGTGGGCCGGCCGGGGCAGGACGAACAAGCGCAGGAACAGCAGGGCGAGCAGCGAGCAGACGGCGCAGGCCGCGAAGGCGCTGCGGTTGCCGCCGACGGCGACGACACCGCCGACGAGGAGACCGCCGAGTCCGGTGGAGATGTCGAAGAACATCGTGAAGGTCGAAACCGCCTTGGGCCGCTCCTCCTCCGGCACACGGTTCACGGTCAGCGCGAGCAGTCCCGGGTACTGGAGGGCGATGCCGACGCCGACCGGGATCACGCTGAGATAGATCCCGACGACCGAGGGGGTCGCGGCGATTCCGGCCATGCCCAGGGTGATCAGCCCGGTGGAGATCCAGCCGGTCCTGGCCGGGCCCATGGTGTCGGGCACCCGGCCGCCGACGACGCGCACCAGCAGGACGACGGCCGCGTACAGCAGGAAGATCCACTGGCTGCCCGCGGCTCCGAGGTCGGCGACGAACAGCGGCAGGAAGGCACTCATGGCGACCGAACCCACCGTCCCCAGCGAGAGGACGGCGCCGGGCCAGAGAGCAGCCTTGTGCAGGAGGCGTCTGCGCGTGACGGCGGACGGGCCCGGCACGCGGGTGTTCGGGACGAACAGGATCGGGACCGCCCCGGCCAGCGCGACCAGCCCGGCGATGGCGAACGTCGCCCGGAAGCCCAGGTGTTCATGGAGCGGCTGGCCGAGCACCGGGCCGAGTCCGATGCCGAGGTAGGGGGCCACCGAGAAGTAGCTGATGGCCTCGCCGCGGCGCTCGGGGGGCGCCTCGGCGGTCACCTTGGTGATGGCGGAGACGAGGAGTGTCGCCTGCGCGGCGCCGGTCACCAGGCGCAGACCGCACAGTTGCGCGTTGTCGCCCGCGATGCCGTAGCAGGCGAAGGCCGCGGCACCGATCAGTCCCGCGATCAGGACCAGACGCGGGGAGCCCCACGTGGCGGTGCGCGAGGCCACCCAGGGCCGGATGAGGACGGACGACAGGGCGACGATGCCGATCACGACGCCCACGACCAGGTCCGAGCCGTGCAGGCGGTCCCGGACGAAGAGGGGAAGAATCGGGATGGTCATCCCGAAGGCGAAGAAGAAGCACATGGCCGCCGCGAGCAGCCCCACGAAGCCGGGTGTGAGCATGCGGTCGGACGGTGCCTGTCGCGTCGTGGTCATCTCCCCCGCCCGGGTCGCAGGTGCGGTCATGGCGCACCACCGAACGGCGCGCCATACCGTAAGCATTACGGTATTATGCTCGCCAGATGGTGACAGCCACCTGGAGCGAAGTCAACGGACCGCCGGGATGCCCGCTTCGGGGCCTTCCCCGCGTTCCGCCACGCCCGCACCGCCGTCCGCGAGGAGCCGCGTATGACACCGTCCGCCGATCCGCCCGAGATCGTCGTCACCGGGAAGTTGCAGCATCAGGCGTGGCAGGACCGGGTGCTGCCACCGGTCGAACAGGTCGGCCGCGGTCTGTGGTCGGTGCCCACGCCGTTCCCCGACAACCCGCTGCGCTATGTCCTGTCCTATGTCTACGAGATCCGCGGCGGCGTGGCGGTCGTCGACACCGGCTGGCCGACCGAACTGGGCTGGGACGGGCTGGTGTCCGGGCTCCGGCGGACGGGCTGGGACGTGAAGGACGTGCGGGCGATCCTCATCACCCATGGCCACGCCGACCACTTCGGGCTGGCCCGCAGGCTCCGCGAGGCGTCCGGCGCGTGGATCGGCATGCACGAGGCCGACGCCCGGTTGACCGGTACGTACGCGGATCCGGGCAGCTATCGCAGGGCCAACTCCGCCTGGCTGCTGCGCCGCGGCGGCGGGCCCGACGACGAGCCGCACCTCACCGGGCCGCCGCCGCGCGACGACCTGCTGCCGGAGCGGCTGCCCGCGCCCGACGTGCTGATCGAGGACCGGTCGCGCCCCATCGACGGTCTCGATCTGACGGCGGTGTGGACGCCCGGCCACACCCCCGGCCATCTCTGCTTCCACGACGGCGACCGGGACCTGCTGCTGACGGGGGATCACGTACTGCCGCGGATCACGCCGAACATCAGCCCGTCGCCCTCGGTGCACAGCGACACGCTCGGCGAGTACCTGGACTCGCTCGAACTCCTCACCGCTTTCGACGTCCAGGAGGTGCTGCCGGCGCACGAGTACCGCTTCGCCGGCCTCCACGAACGCGTGCGACAGCTCCGGCTCCACCACGAGGCACGCCTGCGCGAGGTGCTGCGCGCGCTCGACGTGGAGGCGGGGGCCAGTACGGTCGCGGTCGCGCGGCGGCTGACCTGGAGCCGCCCGTGGTCGCAGACGCTCGGCATCATCCGCCGCTCGGCGATCGGCGAGGCGTACGCCCATCTGCTCCATCTCCAGCACCGGGGGCTGGTCGTCAACCGGGGCGCGGACGTCGACGCGTGGTACGCGCTGCGGCCCCTCGGCGACGAGGACGGCGCAGACGGCTGGGACGGCGGAGACAGCCAGGACGGCGGAGACGACTGGGACGTCTCGGGGAGCGCCGCCGATGACTGAACTCGCCGTCACACCGGGCTACTTCCACCGGCTCGCCATCGCCTGCGACGCGGACGCGCACCTGGCCGGCTGGCTCGGGAACCTCCTGGGCGCCCGCCCGACGACCCACGCGACGGCGGCGCCCTGCCCGGGATCCCGCGGCCGTTGGTGGACGTCGCCGCCGTCGGCTGGCTGACGGTGACGGTACGCGACGCGCGCGAGGCCGCCGATCACCTCGCGTCCCTGATCGCGGCGGTCCCCGTCCACGGCGGCCCCGCGGGCGACCCGGACCAGGAGACCACCGTCGATCTGCGCATAGGCGACGTCGTCATCCGCCTGGTCGCACCGCGGGACCCGCGCAGCCGCTACGCCGCCGCGCTCGACGCCCACGGCGAGCGGCTGCACTCGATATGCCTGACGGTCGACGACCTCGACGCCACCCTGCGGACGCTGGAGCGGGAGAATCTGGGGGTCCTGGACCGCGAGGGCGGTCGTGCCTGGACCGATCCGGCGAGCACGCACGGGCTGCGGCTGGAGTGGGCCCAGCGAAAGCGGTAGCGGCAACAGCCGCGCGGCGTGGGGTAGTTGACCTCACCCCGCCTGCGGCGCCGACGCCCGAGGGCTGGGCCGCAGGCGATCGTCAGCCCGCTGTCACCTCGTCCACCAGACCCCAGGCGAGCGCGGTCCACGCGTCGAGCGGCGATCCCGACAGGGCGAGCCACGCGGTGCGCCAGCGGCCCGCGCGCCGGGACAGCCCGACCGTGCCGCCCGCGCCCGGAATGAGGCCCATCGCGATCTCGGGCAGCCGGACGACCGTGTCGGGGGCTGCCGTCACGCGTCCGGCGAAAGAGGGCAGTTCGATGCCCGCGCCGACACAGTGGCCGTGCAGGTGGACCTGCGTCCGGGCGGACAGCCGGGCGAGCAGCGCGGCGGCGGACTGGCCCGTTCTCACCAGGTGCGCGCGGGCCGGGTCGGGGGCGGTGCCGAATTCGGCGAGGTCTCCCCCGCTGCTGAACACCGGCCCGCTGCCGCGCAGTTCGACCCGCAGCGCGGGGTCGGCGACCGCGACGCCGAGCGCCGCCACCAGGGCGTCCCTGGTCGCGGCGGAGTACGCGTTGCGTCGGCCCGGATGATTGAGCGTGATCAACAGGCGGTCACCGGCGCGCTCGACGGTCACGCAGTCCCGCGGCGGTACGGGCGCGCCGCGCGGCCCGCGGCCGTCGAGCCAGGCGGCGAACTCCGGACCGCCGAGCAGCGTGGAGTACGCGAAGGACTCCAGCGCGAGCGCGTCGTGGACCGGGAGCCCGGCGCCCGCCCGAAGGACCTGGTGCAGGACGGCGGTCGAGGCCGGACAACGGTCGACAGCCGCCGCGAGCAGCACGAGATCGCCCTCCACGTCCGAAGAGCCGACCACCCTGCGGTCGGCAACCGGGGCGTCCAGTGGCGCGAGTGTCAAGGTGAGGGCGTCGAGCAAGGCGGCCGGAACCTCGGCCGGCCGCCGGGTCACGCCCACGACCACACCCGCCGCCCGGGCGATCCGGTCGGCCGCCACGGCCGCCGCCCGCTCCGTCGTCCCCGCCGGGGCGTCGAGGTCTACGGCCGTCAGCGGATGCCGTATGTCACCGGTGTCCTCCAGACCGACGGCCCCGGTCTCTTCGAGAAGGTCGTCGGCGATCTGTCGGACCGTCACCCACACGGCTTCTCCTCAGAGTTCGGCGGTGGACGGCTCGGCGGCCTCGGCCGCACGCTCCTGCACCGACGGCTGCTTCGCCGACGCCTCGTCGGCCCGCGGGCGCCAGCTCGTGGCGAGCAGCAGCGCCGTACCGCCCAGGCCGCCACCCACGGCGACCGCCAGGCCGAGGCCGCCGCGAAGGACGAGGTCCATGGCGTGGTCCAGGGAGATCCTTCCGGGACCGGTCAGCGCGACGGCCGCCGCGACGACGGCGATCATCAGGACGTACTCGTATCCGTCGCGGAAGACGAAGAAGCCGTTCCGGCGGTGGGCGACGACCCCGGCGACCGCCATCGTGCCGACCGCGGCGGCGCAGGCCAGCGGGGTGAACAGGCCGAGGATCAGGCCGCATCCGGCCGCCGTCTCCGCGGCCACGCTGGACCAGGCGTGCACGCGCCCCGGCCGCAGACCGAGGCCCTCGAACCAGCCCGCCGTGCCCTGGATCCGGCCGCCGCCGAGCAGGTGGTTCCAGGCGTGCGCCAGCATCGTCGCCCCGAGCACCAGGCGGATGAGCAGCAGCCCGAAGTCGATGGCTGTCATGGTGCCTTCTCCCTGCGGCGCCTCATGGCGTCGCTGACGATGTTCCGGGCCGCCCCGCCGGCCGATGCGGCACGGCGGGGACGCCCGGGGTCGTTCGGTCAGGCTCCGGCGGGCGTGGCGCGCGGGAAGTTGTAGAGCTTGCGCGCGTTCCACTCCACCATCTTGTGCGCCTCCGCGTCGGGGACCTCGGCCAGCGCGTCCTCCAACACCTTGCGGGTGTGCGGCCATTGGCTGTCGGAGTGCGGGTAGTCGCTCTCGAACATGATGTTGTCGACGCCGATGAGGTGACGGCCGTGGATGCCCGCGTGGTCGGAGATGAAGCAGCCGAACAGGTGGTCGCGGAAGAGTTCCGACGGGCGCACCTCGCGGTTGACCTGGTTGTACCAGCGGTGTCGCTCCCAGACGTAGTCGATCCGTTCGATCATGTACGGCATCCAGCCGATGCCGCCCTCGGACAGCGCGACCTTCAGGTCGGGGAACTTGTGGAACACCGGTGACAGCAGCAACTCGGCTGTCGCGCTCATCGAGTTCAGGCCGAACAGAGAGATGGCGACGGTGAAGTTGGTCGTCGCCGCCTCGGGCGACGACTGCGGCGAGCCGCCGGAGCCGAAGTGCAGCGAGAGCGGGATGCCGGCCTCGGAGGCCGCGGCCAGCACCGGGTCCCAGTGGTCGCTGTGCCAGGACGGCAGCCCCAGCCGGTCGGGCAGTTCGGGGAAGGTGATGGACCTGGCGCCCTTGGCCGCGGTCCGCCCGATCTCCGCGACCGTCGCCTCGACGTCCCAGTACGGCGTCATCATGAGCGGGATCTGCCGCTCGGGCGCACCGGCGCACCACTCGTCGAGAATGAAGTCGTTGTACGCCCTGACGCACTCGGTGGCCAGGGCCATGTCCTTGGACTTCGCGAAGACGCTGCCCGCGAAGCCGCCCATGTTCGGAAAGCAGAGCTGGGCCCAGACACCTTCGGTGTCCATGTCCTTGATCCGTTCCCGGAGGTCGTGACAGCCGGGCAGCATGTCGTCGTAGCTCCGCGGATCCATGCCGTAGTCCTTGGGGCTCTTGCCCGCCACGGCGTTGAGCGCGAAGTTGCCCGCGACCTGCCCCTCGTAGATCCAGACGTCGTTGCCGTCCGGGAGCTTGCTGATGCGGGGGGCGACGTCCGCGTACTTGGCCGGGAGCCGGTCGAGCCAGACCCGGGGGTGCTCTATGACGTGGTCGTCGACCGAGATGATCTGTGCGTCCTTGGGAAGCATTTGGGCTCCTCCGAAAGATCGATCCTGCGAGCGGCAGCGCATATAGGAAGCCCTGCGGTAGTGCTTACCGTAGGTACTACCGAGGCAATTGTCATCAGGCCGCAACAAGATTCTTTCCGCGCCGAAACGGCCCGTCGCGTCCAACGGCCGTCGCCACGCGGCCCCTGACGGTCAGCGTGTCCACACCGGCACACCGCCGACGAAGGTGGCCGTGACCAGGTCGGCGGTCAGTTCCCGGCGCGCGGACGCCCATGGCGCACCGAGCAGGCAGAGGTCCGCGCGGTCGCCGACCGCGGGCGCGCCGCCGGTCGCCGCCCCGGGGCGGTCCAGCGGCGAGGTGAACAGTCCAAGGGCGGTCTCGGGGTCCACGGCCTCGCCCGCGCCGAAGGGCGATCCGGCGTCCGTACGGCGCTGGACCGCGGCCCGGATCGCCGCCCAGGGGTCGAGCGGTCCGTACGGCGCGTCGCTGCCCGCGGCCAACGGCACGCCCGCGTCGAGCCAGCCGCGCAGCCGGTACAGCCACGGCAGGTCGGCGGGGTCCACCGTCCGCGCGTAGCGGTCGCCGTGGGCGGCGACGAAGCCGGGCTGGGTCACGACCGCGGCCCCCGCTCCGGCGACCGCGGCCACGGCGGGCGGCGGCGCGACAGAGCCGTGCTCGATCCGGTGCCCGCGGCCCCCCGCGGCCGCCAGTGCGGCCACCGCCAGCAGCAGCGCTTCGAGCGTCACGGCGTGCACCGCGGCCGCGCGGGGCCCCGCCGAGCGGATCTCGGCGGCCAGATCGTCCAGCGCGGGCAGGTCGTGCTCCTTCAGTACGATCTTGCGGGGGCCCACGGTGACGAGGCAGGGCGCCGGTCCGTCGTCCGCGCCGAGCGCTTCCCCGATGGCGTCCAGCCCTCGTCCGCCCAGGACTTGGCAGCGCTGGAGCAGCGCTCCGGTGCGGGAGGCACCGCGCAGTGCGGCCAGTTCGGCCGGACCGTTGTGGACGCCCGCGTCACTGATCCCGGTGACGCCGTATCCGGCGAGGCGGCGGCTGAGTCCCGACACATCGGGGAAGCCGGTGCCGGGGACCGCGCGGAGCAGGTCGTCGGCGTCGAGCAGCACGCCGTCGGGGGGCGCGATGTCCAGCAGCCGCATCGCCGTGGAGTTCAGGATCCACGCGTGTCCGCTGCGGTGCTGGACGCGGACGGCCCGGTCCGCGAGGTCGCCCAGCATCCGGTCGAGCGCCGCCGCGGTGAGCACACCGGTGACGTCCTCGTCGTAGCCGACCGCCCTGACCCAGCCGCCGGGGGCCACGGCCGCGGCGGCCGACCGCAGCGCGTGCCGCGAAGCGGCCCTGTCACGTACGGCGTCCGGTCCCAGCGACAGGGCGTCGGCCGCCGCGGCGGTCGCGAACAGATGCAGGTGGTGGTCGTTGAGCCCGCGCAACAGGGCCCCGCCGTGGCCGTCGACCACGGTGGCGCCGACCCGGTCGGCCCGCGCGAGACAGCCGGTCTCACGGACGGCCGTGATGCGGCCCGCTTCCACCACCACGCTCCGGCCGGGCCGCCCGCCCACCTCGACGTGGTCGATCACCAGCCGGGAGGCCGCCGAGCCGCCGCCGGTCGCTGCGGCGCCGCTCACAGTTCCGCCGCCAGGCGCGCGGTGTCCGCACCCGGGGCGGCGGCGTGGCCGACCGTCGGGCGCGTCCGCGGTGGGCGCACGGGACCGCTGACTACGGGCGACGGGCCGTCCAGGGTCGCTGCGAGATGGGCGGCGACCTGGAAGAGGCTGATGTCGATGTGGGCCGCCACGCCCGAGGCGAGGCTGGCCAGTGCCGCGACCGCGGCGTGCAGGCCGGTGAGCGGGTCGGCGACGGCGTCCGCGCAGAATTCGGGTGCTTCGCGGGAGCCGCTACGGACTCCGGCGGCGACCGCCGCCTCGTCGCCGAAGGCCACCCAGTCGCGCCGCGGGCCGCTCCAGCCGTAGCCGGTGACGGTCAGCCAGGTCTGGTCGCGGCGGGGGGTCCAGCCGAGCTGTTCCAGCGCGCGGGGCCTGGCGGAGGTGATCACGACGCAGGCCCGTTCCAGGAGCGCGGCCAGCAGCGGCTCGCCCGGTGCGCAGACGACGCTCGCCTTGCCCGCGTTGAGCAGGTCGTAGAAGGCGGCGGGACCGCTGCGCGCCCCGTCGGGCCGCCATGGGGTCTCGACCTTGACGACCCGCGCCCCGGCCCGCATGAGCAGGCTCGCGGCGAGCGGGCCCGCCCAGAGGGCGGACAGGTCGACGACGAGCGGGGTGGGGGTGTCCGGCAGCCGCCCGGCCTCGGTGATCGTCCAGGGGGCACCCAGCCGCGCGGTCATCCGCTCCGGGTCGAGCACCTCGGCGGCGGACAGGCCGAGGAGTTGGGCGCGTTGGACCAGGGCCCGCGTGGGCTCGGAGGCCGCCCACGCGGCGATGTCGTTCCACCCGCCGGCTCCGTCCCTGCCGATGAGGGCCGGGATCAGCTCCCGGTCCTCGTCCCGCCGCAGGCCGAGCGCCGCCCAGCCGTCGGCGCACCGCAGCATGCGCGTACTGCCACCGGCCGATGCCCCGCGCCGAGCGCGCAGGCTTGCCGCGGCGGCCCGTTCCCCCAGCAGCGCCGCCCCGTCCAGCCGTAGCCGGTGGCCGCGCGCCGCAGCCAGCGCGGTGAGGGCCGCGGCGGCGCCGTCGGCCGCCGTGACCACGTCGACCGACGACACCAATGAAGCGGGGGGCCGCTCGTCGCCGGCCAGCCCGAGCAGTCCGGAAGCCGCCCAGCGCGCGGCGACGGAGGGCTCGGAGCGTCCTCCCTGGGCGGCTTCCCGGAGACCGTCCTCGCGGTCTCCCCGGTGACCGGCCACATGGATGCCGCCGGTCCCGGCGGCCGGCCGGGGTTGCGGCGAGCCGCCCGAGCCCGCCGCACACGCGCCGAGGAGCCGCAGCAGATGCGCCGCCCAGTCGGCGGCCCTGCTCCGGTCGGCGACGGTGAAGCACCGGCCTTGCAGCAGCATGGCGCCGATCCTACGTCCGGGACGCCGCCGACGGGGAGAGTCAGGAACCCGCGTTCTTCCCTGTTCACGACCTATAGACTTTTTTACCGTAAGCAGTACCGTGTTGACGTCGATAACGCCTTCACGGGCCCCGGGCGCCGCACGATCGCGACGCCTGTCACCGCCGCGGTCGCGTGCGGAGCCACGGCCCGATCCCGAGCGGAGTCACTCATGGGCAAACCCGTCCCGATCCCCGATCAGTTCAGCGCCTTCCACTGGGAGGGCGCCGCACGCGGCGAACTGCTCATCCAGCGCTGCGACCGCTGCCACCGGTTCCAGTACCCGCCGACGGCGGTCTGCGAGGGCTGCCAGGCCCGCGACTTGACGCCGACCAGGGTCAGCGGGCGCGGGTCCCTCTACGCCAGGACGATCCTGCGGCAGGCGTTCCACCCGGACTTCACCGACGCGATCCCCTACACGATCGCGCTGGTCGACCTGGACGACGCGCCCGGCGTACGGCTGCTGACCAACATCGTCGACAGCGACCCGGACGACCTGCGCCCCGGCCAGCCGCTCGAAGTCACCTTCGAACGGCGCGGCGACGGCGCGATCCCGCAATTCCGGCCGATCCGAGGAGAACAGGCGTGAGCGCCGTACGCACGGAACGCACCGCGACCGTGGTGGGGATCGGCTACTCCACCGTGCACCGCGCGCTCGGCGTGGACACCCGGCCGCTGGCCGTGGACGCGTGTCTGACGGCGCTGGACGACGCGGGACTCGCCACCTCCCAGGTCGACGCGATCTTCGAGTACCCCGGCGTCGGCACGCAGAACGCGACGTCGATGCAGCGCCTGCTGGGCATCGAGGATCTCAAGGCGTACGCCGACATCGGCGGCACCGGCCCTTCCGGGCTCGCGGCGGCCCTCGGCGCGGTCGCGGCCGTCGAGTCCGGCGTCTGCGAGACGGCGCTGGTCTACCGGTCGGTGGACCGCGAGTGGGGCCAGCAGTCCGGGACGGTCGTGGCGCCCCCGGCCAGCGGTCCCGCCCAATTCCAGACGCCCTACGGCGACTTCGGCGGGATCATTCCCGCCATCGGCATGAAGAAGTACCGCAGGCTCGCGGAGTACGGCGGCAGCGAGGAGGATTACGGCTGGATCGCCGTCAACGCCCGCAAGTGGGCGGCGATGAACGAGCGGGCGGTGCTCAGGACGCCGCTGACGATGGAGGACTACCTCTCCTCCCGCTTCGTCGCGGAGCCGCTGCGGCTGTACGACTGCGACTACCCGGTGACCGGGGTGTGCGCCACGGTCATCACCACCGCGGAGCGCGCACGTGACCTGTCGGGCGTCCCGGTGACCGTCGACGCCGTGGCCTTCGGTACCGGTTCACGCCCGGACTGGACCTTCACCGACGACTTCGTCTTCGGCGGCACCATCGGCTGCGCCCGGCACCTGTGGGAGAACTCGTCGGTGACGGCCACCGATGTCGACGTGGCCGAGTTGTACGACGGGTTCACTCACATCACCATGTCCTGGATCGAGGCCCTGGGCTTCTGCGGGATCGGCGAGTTCGGCGCGTGGGTCGACTCGGGCAAGCGGATCGGGCCCGGCGGCGACCTGCCGCTGAACACCAACGGCGGGCAGCTCGCCGCGGGCCGTCTGCACGGCCTGGCCTTCCTCAACGAAGCGGTCGAGCAGTTGCGCGGCGACGCGGGCGACCGGCAGGTTCCCGACGCCTCGGTCGCCGTGGTCGCCAATGCCCACGGTCCGCAGTGCGGCGCGATGGTCCTCACGCGCTGACGGCGGCCCGTACGCGCCACACGGCGGACGCGGTCCGCGCGGCGCGACGTCACCCACGCGGTGCGAGGGCACTGCGCCGAACGGAGGGATCACGATCACCATGGACGCGCTCAAGGGACGAGTGGCCGTCATCACGGGGGCCGGCCGCGGCATCGGCCGCGAGGAGGCGCTGCTGATGGCGGCCGAGGGCGCCCGCGTCGTCGTCAACGACCTCGGCGGGGCGGGCGACGGACAGGGAGCCGACACCGGTCCGGCCCAGCAGGTCGTCGACGAGATCACGGCGGCGGGCGGCCAGGCGGTGGCCAGCACCGACGACGTCGCCGAGGCGGAGGGTGCCCAACGGCTCGTCGAGACGGCGGTCGACGCCTTCGGCGGGCTGGACATCCTGGTCAACAACGCGGGAATCCTGCGTGACCGGATGCTGGTCAACATGTCGGAGGAGGACTGGGACACGGTCATGCGCGTCCATCTGCGCGGCCATTTCCTCAGCAGCCGGGCCGCGGCCCGCTATTGGCGCGCCGAGTCCAAGGCCGGCAGGCAGCGCGCCGCGTCGCTGGTCAACACCTCGTCCACGTCAGGTCTGTTCGGCAACGCGGGACAGGCGAACTACGGCGCCGCCAAGAGCGGCATCGCCAGTTTCACCACCATCGCCCAGGCCGAGTTGGCGCGGTACGGCGTACGGTGCAACGCCGTGGCGCCCGCCGCCCGCACCCGGCTGACGATGACGGTCCCCGGCGCGCGGGAACGGTACGAGGAGCGGGCCGCTGAGGACGCCTTCGACGCGGACGACCCCGCCAACATCGCGCCCTTCGTCGCCTATCTGGCCACCGCCGACTGCCCGTTGGCGGGCCGCACCTTCTTCGTGCACGGCGGCTCGGTCCACCTCTTCCAGCCGTGGGCGATCGTCGACTCCGTCAGCACCGACCACCGCTGGTCGGTGGAGGAGTTGCGCAAGGAGGCCGCGCGCCTGGCCGACGTCGAGTTCACCCTCAACATCCCGTACTGACCGCCGCGTTCAGCCTGCGGCTCCCCGATCGGAGACCCGTGTGAAGCCACTCGCCGGAATGCGTGTCCTGGACCTGACCATGTGGGCGTTCTGCCCGTCCGCGGGCGCGATCCTGGCGGGCTGGGGGGCCGATGTCATCCACATCGAGAACCCCTCCTCGCCCGACCCGATGCGCCTGTTCTCCGGAGGTTCACTCGAACCGGGCGGTGCCCACTGGATGTTCAAGCACTACAACCGCGGCAAGCGCGCCATCGCGCTGAATCTCGCCGACCCGGAGGGCCGCGCCATACTGCTGCGGCTGGCGGAGGACGCGGACGTCTTCCTGACCAGCTTCCTGCCCGCCACCCGGCGCAAGCTCGGCTTCGACGTCGACCAGATCCGGGCCGTCAACCCCCGCGTCATCTACGCCAAGGGCACCGGCAACGGCCCGCTGGGCCCGGAGTCCGGCCGCGGCGGGTACGACGGCGCCACGTGGTGGGGCCGCGGCTCGTTGGCGGCCACGACGATGGGCGTGGCGGGCGTGGACCGGCCCACCGGCATGGTGGGGCACGGCGACGGGATGTCGGGCCTGGTGCTCGCGGGCGGTATCTCGACCGCGCTGCTGCAACGCGAGCGCACCGGCGTGGCCACCGTGGTGGACTCCTCGCTCCTGGGTTCGGCGCTCTGGTTCAACGGCCCCGCGATCATCAGCAGCAAATTCCCGCCCGCCGAGCAGTTCTTCAGCTCACGGCCCGAGCGGGCGGACATTCACTGGGCGAGCAACACCTACGCGACCTCGGACGGCCGTTTCCTGTCCCTGTCGCTGCTGGGCGACCGTCAGGTCGAGTGGACCGACTTCTGCGCGCACGCCGGCAGGCCCGATCTCGCCGATGATCCGCGCTTCGCGACCTCGGCCGAACGGGCCCGCAACAGCGCGGAACTCGTCGCCGTCCTCGACGGGGTCTTCGCGGGCCGGACCTTCCAGGAGTGGAACGCGGTCCTGCTCACCCTGCGCGGGGTGTGGGCACCGGTGCAGACGCCCCGCGAAATGCACGACGACCCGCAAGTGGTGGCGAACGGGCTCATCGCGGAGGTCGACTACCCGGGTGGCGGCCTCGCGCTGGTGACTCCGCCGGTGATGTTCGACGAGGTCGCCGACCGGCCGGAACGAGCGCCGGAATTCGGTGAACACACCGCTGACGTGCTGGCCGCAGCGGGTTACGACGACGCCGCAATCGCGCGCTACCGCGCCGACGGTGTGATCGCCTGAATCGGTGTAACGGAAAAACGCGCGGGGATTCCCGCCGGAGGCCGGACACGGCTTTCCGGCGGGCGTCCGATATCGGAGGTCGCGACCGGGCATGAGAGGGCTGCGAGGGGCCCGAAGCCGTCGCGTCCGCGCACGCCCGGGAGTGCCGTCTGCGGTAGCATCGATAGCCATACCGTAACGGCCGCAGAACGGAGCCATGCATGGCTACCCAGACGAATCGCCCCGCAGCTCAGCGCCGCAGGCGAGCTCGTGGGTCCATCACCTCGGAGGAAATCCTCAAAGGGGCTTTCGCGCTGTGCGAGGCCGACGGCGTGGACGCGCTGAGCATGCCGAGGCTCGCGCAGCACCTCAGCGTCGGCGTGACCAGTATCTACTGGTACTTCAAGAGCAAAGAAGACCTTATGGACGCCCTCACCGAGGAGGCCTTCACGAGGTTCTACGCGCAGATGTCACCGCTCGAAGGCCGTTCGTGGGACAACGTCCTGCGTACATTCTTCTCGAATTTCCGCTCGATCCTGCGCCGGGACCATGTCCTGTGCGACCTCACCATCATGCGCGGGACGAACTACTCGGACGACACCATCACGCTGACCTGGTCGCGTATTGAAGAGATCCTCGAAGTACTGGTCAAGGCCGGTTTCAGTGAGGAATCCGCGACGTACGCCTACTTCACCCTGTCGATCTACACCCGTGGCTCCCTCATGGTGGAGCGAAGAATGGGATCGCAGGACGAGGCGGGCACACCGCATCCGCGGGCCCATCTGGCCAGCTTGATGCCGGTGGTGTCACGAGAGGTCGAGCGGCACTCGTGGTACATGGTGAGCGACGACGACTTCGCCTTCGGCCTCGAGAACAACATCCGGGGGCTGCGCAGCCTGCTGGCCGCGGACCGCAAGGCCGCCAAGTCCGCCGCACGCGACGGGGCCTGACGGCCGCGGACCGTCAGCGGACGAGCGGGTCACGGGGCAGACCGAGAATCCGTTCGGCGATCACATTGCGGGTGATCTCCGAGGTACCGCCGGCGATGGTCAGGCAGCGGTTGAACAGATAGTCGAAGGCCAGGTCGTCCCGCTGCCCGGCGGGACCGGTCAGGGCCGCGGGACCGGCGATCTCCAGGGCGAGTTCGGTCACCCGCTGCGCGTGCTCCGCGGACAGCAGCTTCGTCACGTTCCCTTCGGGCCCCGGCCCCGAGTCGGCGACCGCGCGGACCACCTGCCGGAGGTTGACCAGCCGCATGGCGTGCTCCTCGGCGATCATCCGGGCGACGCGGCGGCGCGGCTCGGTGTCACCGGGCGGCGCGTACCGCTCGGCGAGCGCGACCAGGGCATAGGCGGACAGTCGCTCCCCCGATCCGCCGCCGATGGTCACCCGCTCGTTCCCGAGCGTCGTACGGGCCACCTTCCAGCCACCGTTGACCTCGCCGACCACGTCGGCGTCCGGGACGAAGACCTCGTCGAAGAACACCTCGTTGAACAGGGCCTCGCCAGTGATCTCACGCAGCGGCCTGACCTCGACGCCCGGCGCGTGGATGTCGACGACCATGGCGGTGATGCCCTTGTGCTTGGGCGCCGCGGGGTCGGTGCGTACGGTCGCGAGGCCCCGGTCGCTGTACTGGGCACCGCTCGTCCAGACCTTCTGCCCGGTGACCCGCCATCCGCCGTCCACCTTGACGGCTCTGGTCTGTACGGAGGCGGCGTCGGAGCCCGCGTTCGGCTCGCTGAAGAGCTGACACCAGGTCAGTTCCCCGGCCAGGCCGCTCGGGATCCAGCGCGCCACCTGTTCCGGCGTGGCGGTCTGCAGAAGGGTGAGCAGCACCCAGCCGCCGATGCCCAGGACCGGTGCGTCGACCTCGGCCAGTTCGTCGTCGATGACCAACTGCTCGACCGGACCCGCGCCCCGACCGTACGGGCGCGGCCAGTGCGGCACCAGATAGCCGGATTCGGCGAGCAGCCGCCGCCGGTCGGCGGGCGGCGTCGCGCGGTAGCGGGCCAGGAACTCCCCGGCTTCACTCCGGTAGCGCGCCGCCTCGTCCGGCAGATCGATGTCGTAGCGCGGGCGCGCCCCGGCGCGGCTGGCCTCGTACAGGTCGTCGTCCGCGTTGCCCAGGGAGCGGACGAGGTGGTGCAGGGCGACCGCCCGCCGCAGGTACAGATGCGCGTCGTGCTCCCAGGTGAAGCCGATGCCGCCGAGGATCTGCACGGCCGTCTGCGCGTTGTCCTGGTAGGCGCGAAGGGCCAGTCCTGCGGCAGCGGCCGCGGCCGCGCCGTCCGCCGTCGCACCGTCGGAGGACCGCGCGGCGTCCCAGCTCACGGCCGTGGCGAGTTCGCAGCGGACGAGCATGTTCGCCAGGTGGTGCTTGACCGCCTGGAAGCCGCCGATCGTACGGCCGAACTGCTCGCGCACCTTCGCGTAGTCCAGGGCCGTGTCCAGGCACGCGCGGGCGCCGCCCGCGGCCTCGGCCGCCGCCAGGGCGCGCAGGGTCGCCAACCCGGCCGGAGCGGCGTGGGCCAGGATGTTGTCAGCCGTCTCGACCGCTCCGTTCAGCGAGAGAGTGGCCAGGCCGAGCGACGGGTCGAGGCCGCCGACCGGTTCGAGGCCGACCGCGGGGTCGTCGGCGTCCACCAGGACGATGTCGTCGCCGGCACGCAGCATGAGCAGATGCGCCCAGCGGCCCGCGAGCACCACGGCGGGAGGCTCGCCCGTACCGGATTCGCCGCTGTCGGCGTCGGCGTCGGTCCCCCGGACCGGACCCGGCGTCAGGCAGAGTCCGACGATCAGTGAGCCGTCGACGATGTCCGCGAGATAGCGGTCCTGCTGGGCCGCCGTTCCGTGCGCGGACAAGATCGCCGCGGCGGCGGCGGAAGCCAGGAAGGGGCCGGGCGACATCGCGTGGCCGAGCTCGTCGGCGACGACGGCCAACTCCGGCAGGCCGTAACCCGATCCGCCGTGGGCGTCGGGGATGTGGAGTCCGAGCCAGCCCAGATCGGCGAGCTTCTTCCAGGAGCCGGGCAGGACGGCCGGCGGTTGGTGGAGCGCGGCGCGGGAGGCCGCCCGCAGATCCTGCGCGGCGGCGAAGGAGCGCACCACCTCGGCCAGGGCGCGGTGATCGTCGGTGATGGCCAGTGCCATGTGTCCTCCTGGCTGGTGCCCTGGTGCGGTCCGGCGGGGGCCGCCACTCTGGATGGCTATACCGTAATGGTTACCGTTCACCCGTCAATACTTTCCGCCGAACCCCCCGGTCGCATGCGTCACCCCCGTTGACCGGGCCCGTGAACGGACCGTGAAACACGGATGAAATGAGCCGTTGACAGGTGTGATCCAGCCCACTACATTGCCGATACCGTTCCCATTACGGTACTGGTTTCGGCAGTGTTGGCGGCGCTCTCCCCCACACCATTTCCCCTCTGAATGGCAGCCGGCCGGTATCTGCGCAGCACTCTCCCAGCAGTCTCCTGACCCATTCGTGGAGGAGAGTTCCATGCCCTCACCCTCGTTCCACTCCCCGACCCGTACCCCTCGTCTCAGACGTGCCCTGGTCGTCGCGACGGCCTTCGCGTCGATGGCACCCGCGCTGGCGGCATGCGGCACCAGCGCGGTCTCCTCGTCCGCCTCGTCCAGTGGATGCTCGGCGCCCGGCGTCACGGCGAAGCAGATCAAACTCGCCGTCGTCGCCCCGGAGACCGGGCCCGCCGCGCCGACCTTCGGCGGCTTCCTGGAAGCGGCCAAGGCCCGCTTCCAGGCACAGAACGACCAGGGCGGCGTCAACGGCCGCAAGATCACCGTACTGACCGACGACGACCAGGGCGACGGCGCCCAGCAGGTGATCGCGGCCCGCAACGCCGTCCAGTCCCAAAAGGTCTTCGGCCTGCTGTCGGCGTCGCGCGTCGACACGATGTACGACTACCTCAAGCAGCAGAACGTGCCGGTCACCGGCTACCCCGGGCAGCCCGCGTACGCGACCGACAACAACGCGTTCGGCTTCGGCGGCGCGTCCAGCACCGGCTACGTCTCCACTGCCCAGGCGGAGCGGATGAAGGCGGCGGGCGCGACCAACGTCGCGAATCTGTCGCACAATTCGGCCGGCGCCATCAACAGCGCCAAGGGCTTCGACGCGGCTGCCGCCCGAGCCGACCTGAAGGTCGGCGTCCGGCAGTGGGACATCCCGCTCGGCGCCTTCGACGCCACCGCCGTCGCCATCAAGATGAAGCAGGCCGGCGTGGACGGCCTGTCCGCCCAACTCCTCACCGACTCGGGCGTGTCCGTCCTGAAGGCCCTCAAGGCCCAGGGCGTCAAGCTCAAGGCAGTCCTGGTGGCGGGCGTCTACGACCCGCAGGTGTCCAGCCAGATCGCCGACCTCCTCCAGGGGTCGATCGCCAGCCCGGTCGGCACCAAACCCACCGAGCTGCACAGCGCGGACACCGAGAAATACGTCGCCACGATGGCGAAGTACGCGCCCAAGACCCCGCCGAACATCGGCTTCGCCTCGGCCGGTTACGTCTCCGCGGACCTGTTCATCCGCGGCCTGAAGGAGGCGGGGGCCTGCCTGTCGCGGAGCACCTTCATCGACAACCTCCGCAAGGTGAACGACTACGACGGCGCGGGCCTGCTGGTGCGGCCCGCGAACTTCACGCCCGCCGAACTCCCCACCGGGACGCCGTACTCCGCGTGCTCCTGGTACGCGATCTTCAAGGGCACACAGTGGGTGCCCGACGCCAAGGCCACCTGCGGTGACCTGCTCAAGTTCGGCGGCTGACACACGACGGCCGCGTCCGGACCGGACATCGATCCCCCAGAAGACCACGGAAGGTTGCTGTGTTCAGTTATCTCGTGGCCGGACTTGTCACAGGCGCGATCTACGCGATCTCGTCCCTGGGCCTGGTCCTGACCTATAACGCCTCACGTGTGTTCAACTTCGCCCAGGGCGGCATGGCCTTCTTCATCGCCTACTGCTTCTACTGGCTGCGCACCGAACAGGGCATGCCGACCGTGCTGGCCCTTGCCGTCTCCCTGCTCGTCATCGCCCCCCTGCTGGGCCTGTTCCTGTGGGCCGTCCTCCTGGGACGGCTCAGCTCGGCCACCCCGATGGTGCGGATGGCCGCCACCATCGGGCTGTCGGTCGCCCTCGCGTCGGGGACGACCCTGATCTTCGGGAACAAGCAGGTGTTCCAGCCGAAGGGCATCGCCGGTACGGCGGAACGCGTGTTCAGCGTCGGCGGAGTCGCCATCAGCAACGAGCAGTTGACCATCCTGGGAGTCGCGGCGTTCCTGTCCCTGGTGGCCTTCGTGGTGCTCAAGCGGACGACGGCGGGTCTCATCACCCGCGGCACCGTGGACTCGCCGCTGATGACCTCGCTGACCGGGACCAACTCCCACCTGGTCGTGGCGGGCACCTGGATGGTCGGCGTGGCCGTCGCGGGCCTGGCCGGAATCATGATCACCCCTCAGGTCGGCCTCAACGCGGGCGGCTTCTCCACCTCGGTCGCCGCCTCATTCGCCGGTGTGGTGATCGGCCGCCTCACCAACTTGTGGTGGGCGTTCTTCGGCTCACTGTTCGTCGGTGTGGCCCAGTCCGTCGTGATCCCGTGGCTGCCCGACAAGGGCTTCCTCGCCACGTCGCTGCGCCCCAGCCTCCCCTTCGTCATCATGGTGCTGGCCATCGTCGTCCAGGCGGCCGTGCACCGGGGGGTCGACGACGCCACGCAGACCGGCGAGGCCGCCTCCCTGGTCAGCAGGGCGGACCGGAACCAGGCGCGGGTACTGGCCCTGCTGCGCTCGCAGGCGGGCCGCTGGGACCGCTGGGTCGGCTACGCGCTGCTGGTCGTCGTGCTCGTCGCGGTCCCGAACGTGTTCAGCGACTACTGGCTCGGCGTCGTCACCCTCGGCATGTGTTACGCCGTGGCACTGCTGTCCTTCCGGCTGGTCAGCGGCGAAGCGGGCATCATCGGGATCTGCCAGATCACCTTCGCGGGCATCGGCGCCGTCGCCACGGCTCAGCTCGCCACCGTGCACGGCTGGCCCATGGTCCCCTCCATGCTGGTCGGCGCCCTGATCGCGCTGGCGTGCGGCGCGCTCGTCGGCGCCGTCGCCCTTCCGCTCGGGCAGCTCTACGCGGCGATCGTCACCTTCGCCTTCGCGCTCCTGGCCGACCAGGTCATCTTCACCCGCGAGACGTTCTCGCAGTTCGATTCGGGCGTGACGATGGGACGGCCGGTGCTCTTCGGCCGGCTCTTCGACTCCAATCTGGCCTTCTTCCAGTTCGCGGTGGTCGTCTTCTTCCTGGTCGTCCTCGGTCTGTGGCAACTGCGGCGCTCAGGATTCGGGCTGAAATTCGCCACCATCAGGGCCAGCAGAAACCGCGCCTCGACACTCGGTCTGCCCATCTACCGCTCGCGGCTGACCCTGTTCGCGCTGGGTGCGGGGGTCGCGGGTCTCGGCGGGTCGCTGCTCGGCAGCTTCCAGCTCGTCGCCTTTCCCGGCGCGTACAGCGCCACGCTCGGGCTGACGTGGTTCGCCCTGGCCATGGCGCAGGGCTCGTGGAGCATGGGCGGCGCGGCGGCGGCCGGGCTGTCGCTGTCGGTCGCCCCGGCGCTGTTCACCACGTATCTGCCGACGCGCCTCGGCGACCTGCCGCCGGTCCTGTTCGGGCTGATGGCGATCCTCGTGGTCGCCAACCCGATCGGTGTCAATCCGCAGCTCCGCTCGGGATTCCGGGCCCTGGCGATCAGATACTCCCCCGCGCCGCTGCCGGTCGTCGCCGCGCACGCCTCCGTACCGCCGACCGGGCCCGTACGCGGCGAACAGCCCACGTCCACAGAACCGGAAGGGGTGCAGTGATGACGACGGCACCTGACACAACCTCCCCCGCGCCCGGCACGGCCGACGAGGACATCGCGCTGTCGCTGCGCGACATCACCGTCCGCTTCGGCGGTGTCCGCGCCTTGGACCGGGTGACGATCGACGTGCCCAGAGGCCAGGTCTCGGGCCTGATCGGTCCGAACGGAGCGGGCAAGACGACGCTGCTCGGGGTCGCGTCAGGACTCCAGCGGACCGACGCCGGCCGGATCCACGTCGACGGGCAGGACCTGACCGGCGCGGCGCCGCAGCGCTTCGCGCGAGCCCGGATGTCGCGGACCTTCCAGCAGCCGCAGCTGGTGCCGGAACTGGACGTGCGCCAGCACGTCCTGCTCGGGCTGCGGTCCGCGCACCGCACGGGCGCCGACCGGAACAGCAGCGACCGCCGCAGCCACGCGGAGGAGCTGGCGGTGGCGGACCTGCTGCTGGGAGAGCTGGGCCTGGCCGAGGTCGGCCGCCGCGGACCGATGGAACTGCCGCTGGGACTGCGGCGGCTGGTCGAGGTGGCGCAGTGCATCGCGACCGATCCGCGGATCCTGCTGCTGGACGAGCCCTCCGCGGGCCTGAACCGGACCGAGACGCAGGCGTTCGCCGCGATCGTCTCACGGCTGGCGACCGACCGCGGGATCGCGGTGCTGCTCGTCGAACACGACATGGACCTGGTCCTGGAGATCAGCGAGCGGCTGTTCGTCCTGGACTTCGGCGAACTGATCGCCTCGGGAGACACCGGGACCGTCACCCGGGACCGGCGGGTGCGGGAAGCGTATCTGGGCGTGCTGAAGGAGGAGACGTCATGACCGGACGATTCGTGTCGGTCCAGGACCTGACCATCACCTACGGCGGCGCGGTCGCCGTGGACGGCGTCTCCTTCGCCCTGGACGAGGGCGAGTGCCTGGCGGTCCTCGGACCCAACGGCGCGGGCAAGAGCAGCATCGCCAAGGTGTTCGCGGGGCTGATCAGACCGGCAGCGGGCTCGGTCGTGGTCGGCGGTGAGGATCTGGTCAACCGGCCGCCGCACCGGATCGCCCGTGACCGCGTGGCCTATCTCCCCGAGGGCCGGGGGATCTTCCCCGGCCTCACCGTCGCGGAGAACGTGGCGCTCGGGCTGCGCCTGCTGCCGCGGGCCGAACGGGCGGGAGCGCAGGAGGAGTTGTACGCGCTCTTCCCCATCCTCGGCAAGCGCAGGAGGCAGCAGGCCGCCACGATGTCCGGCGGCGAGCAGCAGATGCTGGCCGTGGCACGGGCGCTGATGACCAAGCCGCGGCTGCTGGTCGCCGACGAGGTCAGCCTCGGGCTGGCCCCGCTGGTCATCGACGCCATCTACGAGGCGTGGACCGCGGTCCGCTCGACGGGTCTGACGATGGTCATCATCGAGCAGTACGTCGAGAAGGCGCTGGACTTCGCCGATCACGCGCTGGTGCTGCGTCGCGGGCGCGTCCTGTGGTCCGGGGCCGCGGCCGGGGCGGCGGAGCACATCGCCCACGACTACCTCGGCAACAATTCGGCGGCCTGATCCGAGCCGCCGTCGCACCGGCACCCTCGCGGCCCCGGCCCCGCACACCGCCTCAACCGCGGTCGCGGGTCCGGGGCCGCGCCGCGTTCCGGACACACTGGTGGGGCCTGTTTGGCGGCAGCGGCGGCGCGGGGTGCCCGTCGGCTGGTAAAGAGGACACGTTGTTGTCGCCGACCAGCGCAAACAGTTCGATACTTAGAGTATGTCAGTATGTTCATGGGTATAGTCGCGCTACGAGCGCCCGACGATCGGAGACCGGATGGAGCGGACGCGCAAGGAGGTTCTGCTCGAAGAACCTTCCTTTGGAGTTCGCCTGGTGACGCTCAATCTGCCGGACGTGCGCAACGCCATGACCGAGGAGATGACCGAGACGTGGCGTGAGGTCATGGCGGAGATCCACGGGGACAAGTCGGTGCGCGCCGTCGTCCTCACCGGTACGGGCAGCTCCTTTTGTTCCGGCGCCGATCTGTCCTTCCTGGACCAGGGCAGCGCGCACCACAACACCCCGGACCGGCTCCGCGACAAGATGGTGCCGTTCTACGACGCCTGGCTGATGGTGCGCCGCTTGCCGGTACCGGTCGTCGCGGCCGTCAACGGACCCGCGATCGGCGCCGGCCTGTGTCTGACGCTCGCCTGCGATCTGCGCTACGGAAGCCAGGACGCGATCTTCAGCGCGCCCTTCATCTCGCTCGGCACACACGGCGGGATGGGCGTGAACTACCTGCTGCCCGAGGTGATCGGCATCGCCCGCGCCCGCGAGATGCTGTACACGAGCCGGACGGTGGACGCCGAGGAGGCGCTGCACTGGGGCCTGGTCAGCGATGTCGTGGACGACGTCCTGGCGCACAGCCTGGAGGTGGCCGACCGGATCGCGCAGGCGGCCCCGATCGCGACCCGGCTCACCAAGGCCGGCCTCGAGCAGTCCGTGCACGGCCTGGAGGCGTCCTTGCGGTGGGAGGCGCTCGCCCAGCCGGTGACGATGGCCACCGACGACCTGCACGAGGGCATCCAGGCCCGCCGCCAGCGCCGGGCGCCGCACTTCGAGGGACGTTAACCCATGGGAAACCTCCGTCCCACGACGTTCCTCTAGGCTCGGAGTATATTGATGGTTGTGAGACTACTGTCGGCCTCGAAGGGAACACGATGAGGCAGATCGCGAATCCGAGCGTGACGGTGTCGGATGTCATGAAGGCGCTGAGCGACCCGATCCGGTGGGACATCATCCGCCAGATGGCCGAGGTCGAAGAGCTGCCGTGCGCGGTGCTGGAGTCCACGCTGCCCATCTCCAAGCCGACCATCTCCTACCACACGAAGATCCTCGGCCAGGCCGGGCTGATCGAGACGCGCAAGGAGGGCCGCAACTACTTCTACACGCTCAACCGTGAGGTGGTACGTGGCCTGATGGACGAACTGTGGGCGCTGGCACCGGAACCGCGGCCGGTGAAGCAGGGGCGGGTGGACCACCGCGCGCCCGCACACCGCCGCCAGAGCAGGCACGAGGCGCCCGCGCAGTCCGCGCAGGAGGCCGCCGCTCCGCAGAACGAACTGGTGCTGCTCACCTGGTGAGGAATTCCACCGGCCGCTGAGGCGCGGCCACCCCCGTACGACGGCAGGGGGGGGGGAGAGGGGGGTTGGGGGGGGTTTGGGGGGGTGGGGTTTGTTGCTTTTTCGTCCCCGAGATAACAAAACGGACAGGCCGTTCCCTCCCCCCAAAAAGGGGGCG
>NZ_JBVHMF010000015.1:0-8729 GCF_055558595.1 Streptomyces sp. NPDC025721
CCCCCCCCCCCCCCCCCCCCCCCCCCCCCCCCCCCCCCCCCCCCCCCCCCCCCCCCCCCCCCCCCCCCCCCCCCCCCCCCCCCCCCCCCCCACCGCCGTACCGGAATAACGTCTTCGCGCCGGGCGGACGCAGGTCCCGTGGGCGCCACCCGGCCGACATTCCGTTGTGGCCGAGCCAGGGAGAAAGGGGGCGTACACGTGCGTATCGCATTGCTCACCGAGGGTGGTTACCCGTACGCGCGAGGTGAAGGGGGTGCGTGGTGCGACCGGCTCGTCCGCGGTCTCGCGCACCACGAATTCGACGTGTACGCGCTCAGCCGGTCACCGCGGACGGAGGCGGGGGGCCGCGTCGAAGTGCCGTCGCACGTACGGCGGTTCCGCGCGGAACGCCTCTGGGGGGAGCCCCCGGCCGCCGCCCTCGCGCCGACGTGCGGCGGCGGCCGGGCGGCCAGACGCGCCAGACGCGCCGACTTCCTCACCCACTACCGCGACCTGGTCGCGGCGCTGGCCGGCGGTGCCGGGCTCGGCTCCGCCGACCGGGCGGACCGTTTCGCCTCCGGGCTGTACGGTCTCGCCGAGGTCGCCGCAGAACACGGCGGCCTGCCCGACCTGTTGCGCGGCGAGGACGCGCTCGCCGCCCTGGAGTCGGCGTGCCGCGCCCCCGGCGTGCGTCCCGTGCTCGGCGACATCGTCGTCACCGAACTCCTCGCCGTCGCCGAGCTGTTGGAACGCCAGCTCAGGCCGCTGTCCGCGCCCTGGTACGGGTCGAGCGAACTGGGCGCCGTCGATGTCTGCCACGCCGTCTCCGGGGGCCCGGCGGCCTTGCCCGGCCTGCTGGCCAAACGGTTCTGCGGAACGCCGCTCATCGTCACCGAGTGCACCGTGCGGGTACGGGAGGCGCTGCTCGGGAACCGCGCGGCCGGACTGGCCGGAGCCGTACGGGTGGTGCTCGGCGACTACCACCGGCTGCTCGCCGGGGAGAGCTACCGGCAGGCCGCGCTCGTCACGCCCGGCTCCACACATGTGCGGCGCTGGCAGGAGCGGTGCGGGGCGCCGCGCGACCGGATGCGGACCATCCATCCGGGGATCGACGCGGCGCGCTTCGCCCTCGCGGGCGAGGCCGCCGAGGCCGAGGCCACCGCGCCCGCCGCGCACGCCGACCCCACGCTCGCCTGGGTCGGCAGGATCGATCCGGCCAAGGACCTCATCGCGCTGCTGCACGCCTTCCGCGCGATACGCGCGGACGAGCCGCGGGCGCGGCTGCGGATCTTCTACCTGCGACTGCGGGCCGCCGACGAACGCGCGGCCTCCTACCTCGGGCACTGCCGGACGCTCGCCGCGCAGCTCTTCCCCTACGAGGCCGCCGACGCCAACGCCGTCGGTGAGAGTCCCGTCAGCTTCGAGGAGATCGGGTCGCCCGGCGCGCCCGAACTCGCCGACGCGTACGCCGCGGGCGACGTCGTGGTGCTCTCCAGCAGCGCGGAAGGCTTTCCGCTGAGCCTGGTCGAGGCGATGTTCTGCGGGCGGCCCACCGTGTCCACCGACGTGGGGGCCGTCCGCGAGGTCATCGGCGGCACCGGGCTCGTCGTGCCGCCGCGCAACCCCAAGGCGCTGGCGGACGCCGTCGTCGATCTGCTGCGCGGGCCCGAGCGGGCGTCGCGGCTCGGGGCCGCGGCCCGGGAGCGGGCGCTCGCGCTCTTCACCGTCACCCGGTGCGTGGACGCCTTCCGCGAGAGCTATCTCGACGTGGTCGCGCACCATCCCGTGCGGCGCGAGCCGCTGCTCGACGCGGCGGGCGATCCGCGGCCGTTCACGGCTCCCGCCGAGTCGCACGTCCCGGCCCGCCTGGCCCCCACCCCCGCCCACCCCGCCTGGTCCCGCACCCCCGAACCCGTAGGTGCCCCGTCCGCCTCCGGAGGCTCCCCCTCATGACCACGCCGACCCCCGCCCACGCCTTACTCACCCGCCTCACCGCCCAGGCCGCCCCGCCCGCCTCACCCCTGCGGCTCCCGCCCCACGACCCCGACGACCCCACCGCCATAGACATAGACGCCTACGACGACGAGGCCACCCCCCACTCCCTCGACGAGACGGTCACGGCCCTCTTCGGCGCCTCCCGCCTCCCGGCGCGGAACCCGGACTCCGACGAGCACCCGGCCGAGCTGCGTGCGGCCCCCCCGGACGGCGACCCGTCGCGCGTACGGTCCCGGACCGCCGTCGCGGACGACGCGCAACCGCCCGCCGCCGCGCCCGAGACCGCCCAGCCCCGCCCCGCCGCCCCAACCCGCGCAGATTCGTCCGGAGCCGCCTCCCCACCCGCCGCCGCGCCACCGAGTCCGGACGCTTCCGCATCCGAAGTGCCCGTCGTGGACCGGGACTTGGCGGTGCTTGGCGACCCCGCTCGCGAGCAGCGCGAGCCCCGCTCAGGCGCGGGCCCCCGCGTCACCGACGAGCCGCAGGCCCACGCGGATTCGGCGCGGCGGCCCGAGCCCCGACCGACGAACCCGGGTGATGACGGGGCGCACGGCTTGCCTGACGCTCGCCTCGCGGACCCGGATGGTGCCGCATCCGTGAGCCGTGCGGGCCTCATGCGGTCCGAGACCCGCCCGGGCACGAACGTTTCCGTATCCGAAGTGCCCGTCGTGGACGGGGACTTGGTCCTGCCTGGCGGCTCCGCTCGCGAGCGGGACGGTTCGGTACCGGGCGGCCTGGACGCTGACGGCGGGTTGCGCTCGGGCGCGGGCCTCCGCGTTGCCGAGGGGCCCGAGGCGGAGAAGGAATCGGCGCGCGCGGGCGCAAACGCTTCCGTACTCGAAGTGGCGGTCCTGGACGGGGACTTGGCCCTGCCTGGCGGCCCCGCTCGCGAGCGGCGCGGGCCGGTACCGGTCGGCCTGGACGCCGAGGGTGCGGGGCTACGCGGTGCTGGGGCGGGGGCGGGTGGGGAGGCGCGGCCCGGAGGGCGGTTGGTGGGGATCGACGGCGGGCGACGGGCCGCGCGGGGCGGGCCGCAGGCCGGCGGGCGGGTGGCGGACTTTCGGGCGGGGCGGCCGGGCGGTGCGGACGAGCCGCGGCGCAGGGGCCCCGCCGACCCCGTACGGGGAGTGATGCACCGGCACGAGGCGCTGATCGCGGGAGCCGTGGACGAGTGGGAGATCGCGGCCGGGCTGGAAGCCCACGGCGTGACGGACGGAGCCGCGCGACGCCTGCGGCACCGGGACGTCTTCGGGCTCGCGGAGGAGCTGTACGCGCGGGTCCCGAGGGCGGTACGCCGACTGGAGGCGGCGCCGGGGGAGCGGGAACGGGCCCTGCCGCGCTGGCGGACCGGGGCCGCGCAGGCGGTGCCGGGCGCGGTGTGCGCGCTGGCGGCCGGAGCCCCCGGAAGCGTACGGCTGCCGCTGCTGGCGTTCGTCGCCGTCGTCGCGTGGGCCGCCGTACGGATCGGACCGCTGCGGGTCGAGCGCGGCGCGGGCGCCGCCGTATGGACGTACGGTCTGCTCGGCTACGCGCTTTACGCCGGGCACGCCACCGGCCGCACCGCGGGCGCCGCCACCCTCGCGGCGCTCACCTTCGCCCTGCTGCCCGCCGCGTACTGCGCGCACTGGCTCGCCGTCCGCTCCAGGGCCCAACTCGCCCCCAGCCACGGCCTGTCGGACTTCGCCGACGCCGTACGCCCCCGCCTGGCCGCGGCCCTCGCCGCGTACGCCGTCGCGCTGATCGCCCTGCTCGACACGGCCACCGCCGTCGCGGGCTCCGCGCCACTGGCCGGACCGGCCGCCCTCGGCCTGCTGCTCTTCGCCGCGCGCCTGCTGTCCGTGCACGGCTTCCCCGGCCACGCGGCGGCCGGTCTCGGAGCGGCCTGCGCCGCCGAGGCGCTGACCCTCGCCGCGACCCCCCTGCGCCTCGGCCCTGCCCCCGCCACCGCGCAAGCCGTCATCTGCGGCGCCGCCGCACTCGTGCTGACCGCGCAGGCGTTCCGCGTGCTGCCCCGTGCCTCCGCGCACCGGCCGCCGCCGCGCCACCACCCCTGACCTCAGCAGAACGAACGACCAGGAGAACACCCCTTGACCAGGTACCGAACCGCCCCGACCCCGACCGCGGCCCGACGCCCGGCACGCCCCCTCCTCGTCCGCGAGGACGGCCTTCCGCCCCGCGGGCGCACGACGGGACACTCGGCGCAGGCACTCGGAGGCACGCGATGAGAGTGCTGCTGCTCGGAGCCGACGGCTTCCTCGGCCGGCATGTCGCGGAGCGGCTCCTCGCCGACCCCGCCGTCCAGCTCACCGCGCTCGGCAGGAGCGACGACGCGGACGTCCGCTTCGACCTGGCGAGCGGCGCGCCCGGCGTCCTCGCCAGGTTCCTGGACGCCGTGCACCCCGGAGTCGTGATCAACTGCGCCGGTACGACCAGGGGCGGCGCCCGCGAGCTGACCCGGCAGAACACCGTCGCCGTCGCCACCGTCTGCGAGGCGATGCGCCGCAGCCAGGTCGACGCCCGGCTCGTCCAGCTCGGCTGCGGCTCCGAGTACGGGCCCTCGCCGCAGGGCGCGTCCACCGGCGAGGACGCGGTGCCGCGCCCCGGCGGCCCGTACGGCGTCAGCAAGCTCGCCGCGACCGAACTGGTCCTCAGCTCAGGTCTCGACGCGGTGGTGCTGCGGGTGTTCAGCCCGGTCGGCCCCGGCACCCCGACCGGGGCCCCGCTCGGCCGGGTCGCCGAGACCTTGCGCCGCGCGATGCAGAACGGCGACGGCGAGCTGAAACTCGGCGGCCTCGGCGTCCAGCGCGACTTCATCGACGCCCGCGACGTGGCCCGCGCCGTGCACGCCGCGTCGCTGTCCGCCGCGCAGGGCGTGGTGAACATCGGCAGCGGCCGGGCCGTCCGGATGCGTGAGATGGCCGCGGCCCTCGCCCATGTGGCGGGCTACGAGGGCTCGCTGCACGAACTGGACGAGACGCCCGCCTCCGCCGGGCCGCCCCCGTACCCCGACGGCTGCGGCGGCTGGCAGCAGGCCGACGTCCGTACCGCCAGGGACCGGCTCGGCTGGCGGCCCCGGATCGGCCTGGAGGAGTCCCTGGCCGATGTGTGGATGGAGGCGGCATGTCGCGTCTGACGCGACCGCACCAGTGGGGCACGGGACTGCGCCGCCGTGCGGGCGCGGGCCGGGACGCGATGGGCTTCGGCGTCCCGGCGTTCGCGCACCCGCTCGTCGCCCCCACCGAATGGGCCGAACTGGCCCGGCCGGGGGCGCCGCTGCACTGGGCCGCCTTCGACGTGGCCCGCGGCCCCGGTACGCGGCCCGACCCGCTGTACGGAGAGGTCGTCGGCCGCGTCCGTGAGAACGGCGTCCCGGTCCTCGGACTGCTGGACTGCCGCAACGGCACCCGGCCCTTCGGCGACCTGCTCGCCGACGCCTCCCACTACCTGGACTGGTACCGGGTCGACGGCTTCTACCTGGACCGCGCCCCGACCGGCCGCGCCGACGCCGCCGAGTGCCGCCGGGTGGTGACCACGCTGCGGGCACTGCTGCACGCGGACGACGAGGACCCCGGGGGCACGGAGGGCAACGAGGACGCCGTGGACAGCGGGGACAGCAGAGGCAGAAGGGGCAGCGGGGCCAGCGGGAGCGCGGGAGCCGCCGCCTCGCGCCTGCCGGAGAGCGGCGGCGGCCAGATCGTCCTCGGCCACGGCGAGCACCCGTGGCCCGGATACGCCGAACTGGCCGACCAGCTCGTCACCTTCTGCGGCCCTTGGACCAGTTACCGCTGGTCGGAGGCGCCGGAGTGGACGGCCGCGTACCCGCCGGAACGCTTCGTGCACCTGGTGCACGGCCTGCCCAGGTCCCATCTGGACACCGCCCTGCGGATCGCCCGCTGGCAGGGCGCGTCCACGGTGTGCCTCACCGACCGCACGGACCGGGACGGCGCCGACCCGTGGGCGGGCCTGGCCGGATACTGGCACGAAGCCGTCCGTATGCTGCGCAAACAGCCGTCGCCGAGCACGTAGCACCGGCGCGGCGGCCCCTCGGACCGGGCACGGCCAGGGCGCGGGGGGAGCGCGGCCGGAGCGTGACCGGGACGTGACCGGGATGTGAGCCGATTCCGTCTCGGTCCTCGGACCGGGTGTCTTGGAATGAAGACCGGCGTGGCAGTGTTGCAGGGACAGCACGTACCGCACGTACTGACTGATGACCGACCAACCGTATTGCTGAGGTCCCTGTGTCGCTGCCACCCCTGGTCGAGCCGGCCGCCGAGCTCTCCGTTGACGAGGTCCGCAGGTATTCGCGCCATCTGATCATCCCCGACGTGGGAATGGACGGCCAGAAGCGGCTGAAGAACGCCAAGGTGCTGTGTGTCGGCGCCGGCGGGCTCGGCTCTCCGGCCCTGATGTACCTGGCCGCCGCGGGCGTCGGCACGCTCGGCATCGTCGAATTCGACGAGGTCGACGAGTCGAACCTCCAGCGTCAGATCATCCACAGCCAGGCCGACATCGGCCGCTCGAAGGCCGAATCCGCCCGCGACTCCGTCAAGGGCATCAACCCGTACGTGAACGTCGTCCTGCACGAAGAGCGGCTCGAAGCCGAGAACGTGATGGAGATCTTCTCCCAGTACGACCTGATCGTCGACGGCACGGACAACTTCGCGACCCGCTACCTGGTCAACGACGCGTGCGTGCTGCTGGGCAAGCCCTACGTCTGGGGCTCCATCTACCGCTTCGACGGCCAGGCATCGGTCTTCTGGTCCGAGCACGGCCCCTGCTACCGCTGCCTCTACCCGGAGCCCCCGCCCCCCGGCATGGTCCCCTCCTGCGCCGAGGGCGGCGTCCTCGGCGTGCTGTGCGCGTCCATCGGCTCGATCCAGGTCACCGAGGCCATCAAGCTGCTGGCGGGCATCGGTGAGCCGCTGCTCGGCCGCCTGATGATCTACGACGCCCTCGAGATGACGTACCGCACGGTGAAGGTCCGCAAGGACCCGGACTGCGCGGTCTGCGGCGAGAACCCGACCGTCACCGAGCTGATCGACTACGAGGCGTTCTGCGGCGTCGTGTCCGAGGAGGCCCAGGAGGCCGCGCTCGGCTCGACCATCACTCCCAAGCAGCTCAAGGAGTGGATGGACGACGGCGAGAACATCGAGGTCATCGATGTCCGCGAGCCGAACGAGTACGAGATCGTCTCCATCCCCGGCGCGAAGCTCATCCCGAAGAACGAGTTCCTGATGGGCAGTGCCCTGGAGCACCTGCCGCAGGACAAGCGGATCGTCCTGCACTGCAAGACCGGTGTGCGCTCCGCGGAGGTCCTCGCCGTCCTGAAGTCCGCGGGCTTCTCCGACGCCGTGCACGTCGGCGGCGGCGTGATCGGCTGGGTCAACACGATCGAGCCCGACAAGCCGGTGTACTAAGCCAGTTGAAGCGGTCTCACGGCGGAGGGGGGGGGGGGGGGGGGGGGGGGGGGGGGGGGGGGGCCCCCCCCCCCCCCCCCCCCCCCCCCCCCCGCCGTCCCGTCATGTCCTGTTGTTCCAGATGCCCTTGACGGTATCGAAACTGTGACGGACCCATGACCTGCCCATGAGAGAGCCGGGGGGCGAAGGAGGTAGCGTCAGGGGCTCCCGTGCGGAGTGATCCGTACGGAGCAGGGACATTTCACTGAGGGGGACCACTACGTGAAAACGCAGAAAAACCGGCGGACCGGACGGGGAATGAAGGCCAGGGCCGCCGCGGTGACGGCGGGCACGCTCGCCATGGTGCTGGGCGCCTCCGTCGCCGCCAGCGCCGAGGGCGGCTCGCCCGCGCTCACCACCGTCAAGGACGCGCAGAGCCACACCGCCGCACCCGGCGTCTCGACGTTCTCCACGAACGCCGCGCAGGACGACAAGATCTGGTCGTTCGGCATCGACGGCCGCGACTCCAGCGGCCGGATCTGGAGCTACCCGCCGAAGGCGAACGGCTTCGGCTCCCGCACCCAGACCGGCTACGGGATGGGCAGCGCCAACGCGTTCTTCAAGAACAACTCGGGCAACGACACGCACGTGAACGTCTACGCGCGGTTCGGCGGCACGCTCCGGATCTTCTCGGCGGCCTCGCCCGACGAGGGCACCGTGATCGGCACCGGCTGGAACGTCTACAACGCCTTCGTGACGCCGGGCAACGTCGGCGGCGCCGCCAACCCGGACCTGCTCGCCCGTGACAGCAGCGGCGTGCTGTGGCTCTACCTGTCCTACGCGGACGGCACGTTCGCCAAGAAGCGCAAGGTCGGCGGTGGGTGGAACACCTACAACCAGATCGCCGGCCGCGGTGACCTCACCGGTGACGGCAAGCCCGACATCGTGGCCCGCGACAGCAGCGGTGCGCTCTGGCTCTACAAGGGCACCGGCAACATCGACGCGCCGTTCGCCGCGCGGACGAAGATCGGCGGTGGGTGGAACACCTACAACAAGATCCTCAGCCTGGGCGACACCAGCGGTGACGGTCGCAACGACCTGATCGCCCGCGACACGTCGGGTGTCCTGTGGCTGTACAAGGGCACCGGCAACGCCGGCGCCCCGTTCGCGGCCCGCGTGAAGATCGGCGGCGGCTGGAACACGTACAACTACCTGTTCTAAGCCGCGCCGTCCTCCGGATCGCGCCGTTCGACCGTGAAACGAGGCCCGGGGGGGGGGGGGGGGTGGGGGGGGGGGGGGGGGTGGGGGGGGGGGGGGGGGGTGGGGGGGGGGGGGGGGGGGGGGGGGGGGGGGGGGGGG
>NZ_JBVHMF010000015.1:8738-35595 GCF_055558595.1 Streptomyces sp. NPDC025721
CGCTTTCCCGAACCCCCTCCGCCGTCAGGCGCCCCTCGTGCACCGCAAAACCACCCCCCCCCCCCCCCCCCCCCCCCCCCCCCCGGGCCTCTCACATGGTCCGGTTCAGCGGTTGACGGTCTGGATCTCCTGGACCGTGACCGGGTGGTCCTGGGTGATCACACCGTTCGGCAGCGGCGGGTTGTCGGCCGCGCCGTCCGAACCGCGCCAGGAGACCTTCCAGGTGGCCGTCACGTTCAGGTCGTACGCGCCGGTGCTCTGCGTGGAGCGCCGATACGTCACACCGCACGGCGGGTTGCCGGTGGCGCCCTCGGTGTACGGGGCGCCGACCTGGCCGCCCTTGCCGATGGGGCACTCGGCGGAGGACGGGTACACGGTGGCGTCCGACGTCCCCGGATCGATGTGGACGCTGGTCGGCGTGGCCGTCGTCTCGGCCCACATGGCCTGCGCGCCGGGGATGTTGAGTTCGGCCCTGACGGTGACCGGCGCGTAGTTCTCGTTCAGCGTCACCCAGGTGGGCAGATTGACGGTCTGGGTGCCCACCGGATTCGTCCGGATGTCCACGCCCGGCACCTTGGTGTGCGCGAAGGCGAGCCTGGCCAGCATCTCCGTGGTGATCACGTTCGGCGTACCGGCGGGCGGGCGCTGGCCGTTGGGGACCCAGAAGGGCAGCGTGCCGTTGCAGTCGAAGCGGTCGGGGCTGTCGGAGTTGGGATTCGTCACCGGACCCCAGAAAGCGCCCTTGCCCTGCTGGTCGAGATTGAAGTTCTTGTACGCCTTCTCGCCGTTGCCGCTCCAGGTCCTGCCCTCCGAGTAGTGCTTCTTGTACTCGTCCATGGCCTGCATGGCGTAATTGGCCTGGCCCGGATACTCGTTGGTCTCCTTGACCTGCTTCTCGACCATCTTCTTGAATTCGGCGGGGCCGGCGACGGGGCCGATCCAGCACGGCGGCGGCGTCCACGTCACATTGTCGGCGGCGCCGAGCGAATGGCCTCCCGAGCCCTTCGTGCTGGTGTCCGTGGGATAGGTGACCTGGACGCCCGCGCTCAGATTGCCCTTGTCGTCACCCGAGCCGCTGGTCTTGCCGCCGGGCACGTCGGCGAAGGCCGGGGCGGCGACGGTGGCCGTGGCGGCCGTCACGAGGATCGCGGTGGCCGCGCCAAGAGCCGCACGGCGCAGGCCCGTTGCCGGGCCCGATGGGGTGGTCACTCCTTGCATTGCGTTGCCTTCGCTTTCGCCTCGACGGACACGGCTTGCCACAGGTCGGCCCCCGCGGGGAACTTGGCCATGACGATCGTGAAGTACACGTAACTGCTGTCGGTGACCGCGGTGCCGAGGAGCTTGCCCGACTTGACGTCCTTGCCGTAGACCTTGCCCTGGAAGTCGCAGAAGCCGACCGTGGCGGCGGTCTTCGCCGAGGTCACCTTCACCGTGGGCCGGTAGAAGCGGTCGGTGCCGGTCTCGGTCCAGCCGCCGTCCACCGCCTGCCCGATCTGCGTACGGGCATACGCGGCGGCGCTGCCGCCCGGTTGCGCGTACTGCGCCACCAGCGGCTCGTTGACATTCCGCTTCACGATGCCGTGGGCGATGCTGCGCATGAAGTTGGCGGCGTTGCCCAGCGCGGCGGCCTCGGCGTGACCGGTCGGCGCGGGCCAGTCGAAGACCAGCTTCAGATCGCCCGGCAGCGCCAGGTTCGGATCCTGCGTCACGGGCGGCGCGGTCGGCTCGGCGGACGCCGACGCCGTGGGAGAGGCGGCCGTCGCGGTGGGGGAGGCGGTGTTCGCCGAATCCCCGTCGATCGTGTCGGAGCCGCCACCTCCACCGCCGCCGCAGGCGGACAGCGCCAGGACGGCGGTCGCCGTCAACGCGGCGGCCGTGGCGCCGCAGTGGACTCGCATGGTCAACGCTCCCGATCGGTGCTCACCGGGCACCGACGGGCACCGGCCGAACAACACATCGAACGCCGAACACCCCTTGGCCCCGTATCCAAGTGGAATCCACCGTACCCAAGGCGGCGGCCCGTGTTGAGAGGGGAAGTGTGCTGGTTCGGTCACGTGCGGGTCACCGCGACGGCACAGCCGCCGATTCCACCCGGATGCCGCGCAACCCGGCAAGGACACAACCCCTCCTAACGGATAGTCGGCGACCTATTGGATACAAGTGGTGGGTCCCGAACAAACGCCGTAAAAGCAGCGAATGGGCTCGAACGCGTCGAACACCGCGGAGAACACGACGACTTCGCGTGGCGCGGAGCACCCGAGCCCTCGAAGAACCTTCGAAAGGCAAGGCACGTCATGCAGCAGAGCCGCACCACCGGTACCCGCACCCGTACCGTCCGCCGTATCGCCCTCACCACGGCCGCGGTGGCGCTCGCGGTCGCCGTACCCGCCGCCGCGGCGCAGGCGCAGTCCCAGCCGCGGACCGCGTCCCGCACGACCGGGCAGTCCCACACGACCGGGCACGGGCACGCGGTCGCGCACCAGGCGCCCACGGCGCACAAGGCCCACAAGGGCGCCAAGGCCGAGCCGGTGATCGGCTCCGGCAGCCCGCAGTCCACGACGGGACGCGTCGCCGACTTCTACGGGTCCTACATCGACGCCGTCTGGGACACCGACAGCGGCCACCTCGGCGCCGACCTGCGGTCGCACTTCCTGACCAAGGGCCTCCAGAAGAAGCTCGCCGCGTGGGAGAAGAAGAACCACGCGGACGGCGTGCTGCGCGCCCAGGACGTACCGACGGCGTGGCGCGTGACGTACGCGGGCAGCGGCGCGGGACACGCCTTCACCAATGTGCGCCTGACGTTCGGCGGGAAGGGCCACGAGACGTACCAGACGCTCAAGGTGCGGTCGGACCTGGCGACGAAGAAGATCTCCGACATCAAGTAGCGCGCGGGGCCCGCTGATTCGGTCCTTCGGACCGGTCGGCGGGGTCGGCCGGCCGGTTCCCGGCGTCGTACGGCGCCGGGGTCCGGCCGGCCGCGGAGTACGTCAACCCGCCCGCTACAGCTCGCCCTTGCGGGTGAGGTGGTGGAAGGAGACCCAGCCGGGCAGCACCGGCAGCCAGAAGGTCAGCAGCCGGAAGAAGAGCACGGCCGGAGTGGCGACCTCCTTCGGCAGCCCGGCGGCGATCAGACCACCGGTGAGGGCGAGTTCGACGGCCCCGACGCCACCGGGGGTGGGCGCGGCGGACCCCAGCGCGTTGCCCGCGAGGAAGACGACGGCGATGGCCGCGTAACTGAGGTGGCCGCCGAAGGCCCGTACGCAGCCGTCCAGGCAGATCACGAAGGTGACCGTCAGCATCAGCGTGCCGCCGATGCCGGTGATCAGCTTCGCGGGCCGCTGGAGCACGTCCAGCATGCGCGGCACGACTCCGGCGAACAGCGCGCGTACCCGCGTCGAGACGAACTTCCGCAGCGCGGGCACCGCCGTGACGACCAGCACCAGCACGCCCGCGGTCAGCAGCCCGGCCATGACCGTACGGGACGGCGACAGCGACGGCGTCTTCTCCGTACCGGTGATGAAGCCGAACGCCATCAGCAGCACCACGTGCGAGCCGAGGCCGACGAGCTGGGAGGCGCCGACGCTCGCCACCGCCAGGCCGGGCCGTACGCCCGCCTTCTGCAAGTAACGGGTGTTGAGCGCGACACCGCCGACCGCGGCCGGGGCGACCAGCTTCACGAACGACCCGGCGACCTGCGCGAGCACCGTCTTCACCAGCGACAGCCGCTCCGGTACGAACCCGGAGAGCGCGCACGCGGCGGCGACGTAACTGGCCGCGGAGCCGAGGACCGCGATCACCGCCCACCGCCAGTCGGCGTTGGCGATGGCGTCGCCGATCGGCACGGAACTGAGCTGGGAGAGCAGGAAATACGCGGCGAAGGCGCCCGCGATGACCGTGATCAGCGTGCGCGGCTTGATGCGTTCGAGACGGACCGGCTCGACCGGCGCCTGCGGACGGATCAGCAGCACCTGCTGGCGGATGAGGGAGAGCAGGTCGTCCTCGCGGGCCTCCTCCAGCGCGTCCTCTATGGCCCGCTTCTCCGCCTTGCTCTCGGCCTTGCGCTCGGCCTTCCGGCCCGCCTTGAGCTTGCCCGCCTTGAGGTCCCCGGTCTTGAGGTCCCCGGCTCTGAGGTCCCCTGCTCTGAGATCCCCGGCCTTGAGGTCCCCGGCTCTGAGGTCCCCTGGCGGCACCGCCGCCGTCGCGCCGCCGTGCGCCACCTCCGCGCCGTGCGCGCGCTCCGCGGCCCGTGCCTCCTTCTCCGCCGCCGACGCCGCGAGCACCGCGTCCCGCTCGCGCTGCGCGCGGGCCCGCCCGAGCACCTTCAGACGCGCCCGGGTCTCCCGGCTCAGCGCGATCGGCTGGAGCAGCGGCAGCGAGTTGGCGACCCGGTCGGGACCGAGCACCGCGAGCCCCGAGGCCACCGCGCGCTCGGGCCCCACCCGCAGCGCCAGCGTCGTCAGCATCTGCGCGATGTCCATCCGCAGCACGATGTCCCCGGCCGCGATCTCACCGCCGCGCAGCTCGGTCAGCACGACCTTGCCGGAACGATCCACCAGCAGCGACTCACCGACCAGCCGCCGGTGCGCGATCCGCCGCGACTGGAGCGCCCGCACCTGCGTCCACGCCTCGCGCAGCAGGTCGTCGGTGATCTCGTCGTCCGCGAGCGAGTCGAACCGCCGGCCGCCGATGTGCTCGTAGACCAGCATCACCGCGTCGGGGCCCAGCTCGGAGGTGGCGATCAGCTTCGGCGCGTTGGCCCCGGCGGCGATGGCCGCGTACGCCAGCAGCGCCTCCTGCTCCAGCGCCTGCCGCAGCGACAGCAGACTGCGCCGCTGCGTGATCCCGCCGACCAGGGCGAGCCGCCGCCACAGCCGGTAGAAGAACCCGTGCGCCTGCTGCTCCCGGTCGACCACCGTGACGTCCAGCGGCGGGCCGTCCTCCAGCGTCACCAGATACGCCCGGCCGCGGTCGGAGTCCGCGGTCTCCGGGCCGTCCAGCTCGACCCGGCGCGCGGTCTGCGGCGCGAAGCCGACCCGGCGCAGGCCCGCGAGCAGGTGCTGCCCGGTCGGCCGGACGTTCGGCGAGCCGACCGCGTAGACCGTGCCGTAGGCGACCGTCCAGCCGATCAGCACGGTCACGGCGATCGAGAACGGTGTCGTGTAGCCGCCGACCAGCACCGCGAAGGCGTCCAGCAGCAGCACGAACCACAGCGCGACCCGCCAGCGCGGTCTGCGCGCCATCCCGACCGCCGTCACATAGGCGATGACGGGCGCGAGATAGCCGTGCACGGGGTCGGTGAGGCCGGTGCCGCCGGGCGCGCTGTGGGTCAGCGCCTCCTGGATCGGATTCGGCGCGGAACTGGTCACCCACAAGTCGGTGGCGAGCGCGGCGCCGTGCGCGAGGACGGCCGCCAGGACGCCGTCGGCGATCCGCAGCCCGTCCCGCTTGACCAGCCGCTCGATCGCGAAGGCGACCGGCACGATCAGTACGGCGATGCTCGCGGTCAGGCCCGCGAAGGACGACAGGGCGTCGGGCGCGTGGTCCGCGCCCTTGGAGATGTCCGTCTCCAGGCCGGTGGTCGTCGCGTGCGCGAAGCCCGCGATGGCCAGCACGACCGCGATGCCCAGCAGCCCGAACAGGAAGCGCATCAGGTCGGCGGGGCGGTGCACGCGGGCGGCGAGCAGCGGTTCGTCGACCAGGACGGTGCCGGGTCCCGGCCCGGGGGTCAGGGTGGGAGCGGGGCCGGGGGCGGTGCCGGACGCGGTGTCCGGGGTCTTCTCGGGCGTGGCGCCGGACACCGTGCCTGGCGTGGTGCCGGACGCGGTGCCGGACGCGGTGCCGGGCGCGGTGTCGGGTGTGGCCTCGGGCGTCGTGTCGTCTGCGGCGGCCCGGTCGGCGTCCGGGCCGGTGTCCGTCGCGGGTTCGGCCACGGCGTCACGCGTGGTGTCGGGCACGGGCAGGTCGGACAGGCGCGCCCTGTGGGCCCCGTTCGCGGCCGGCGCGGCGGGGTGCGCGGGCAGCGCGTCGGGGGCGCGGTCGGCCGGTCCGGCCTGCTCCGCGCCCGGCTGCTGCTCCCCAGCCGTCTCTTCTTCTTGATCTCGTATCACCAGTCACCGCCCGGACGATGGTGGCATGAGAGGTCTGCGAATGGGACCGGAACCCCCCGTTGTCGGTGGTCTGGGGCAGGATTGTTCGGATGAGCGAGGAGTACGACCCCGGTGCCCCCACGGAGTACGCGGAGCGGGTGCTGGACACCGTAGAACTGATCCCGCCCGGCCGCGTGATGACATACGGCGATGTCGCGGAATACCTGGGCGAAGGCGGTCCGCGACAGGTCGGCCGGGTCATGGCGCTGTACGGCGGCGGCGTGACCTGGTGGCGTGTCGTGCGCTCCGACGGGACGCTGCTGCCCGGCCACGAGCTGAGCGCGCTGGACGCGTACCGCGCCGAGGGCACCCCGCTGCGTGAGCGCGGCCCGGCCGCCGAGGGGCACATACCGCGCGTCGACATGCGCAGGGCCCGCTGGGACGGGGGCGCCGCCGACCTCGCGGGGGGCGGCAGCGGCTGACGGCCGGGGACTCATGTCCTCCAGCTTCCGTCATCGGCGCCGCCGCGATGGCATCGGCCGTCCGTACGGAGTACATCCCGCGCGTGGCGTAGCGTCGACAGCTCCCGTCCGGGAACGCGATCCCGGCGGCGTACGTGACCCGGTACGCGGTCCCGTACGCGTCCCCGTACGACCGCCAGAGCCCATGACCGACCCCGTGACCGACCCCGCACCCAAATCCGTACGCGCATCTGATCCTGGCCCCGACAGAACCGGCGAACCACGTGACATCCTCCTCGGTCTCCTCCGCCTCCTCCGCCACCTCGGCAGTGCCGCACCAGGCGCACCGGGGTGCGGGCGGCGGCGGGTACCGGTTGGTGCGGACGCCGCCGGTGGCCGCGACGCCTCCTGTGCTGGACGCGGCACAGCGCGCGGTGGTTGAGCACGGGCAGGGGCCGCTGCTGGTGCTTGCGGGGCCCGGCACCGGCAAGACGACCACGCTCGTCGAGGCGGTCACGGCGCGGGTGCGGGCCGGGACGGATCCCGACCGGATTCTCGTGCTCACCTTCAGCCGCAAGGCCGCCGTCGAGCTGCGCGACCGGCTGGCGGCGCGGGCGGCGGCGGAACCCGACGGTCCGGGCGGCGCGACCGGCGGAGTGGTGGCGCCGCACGCCACCACCTTCCACTCCTTCTGCTACGCCCTGGTCCGCGAGCACCAGGCGCCCGAGCTGTTCGCCGACCCGATCAGGCTGCTGTCGGGCCCCGAGCAGGACCTGCTGGTCCGCGAGCTGCTGGCCGGAGAGGCCATGCTCGAACGCGACGGGCGCGGCAAATTCCGCTGGCCGGACGACCTGCGGGCCGCGCGCACCACGCGCGGATTCGCCGACGAGGTGCGCGCGGTGGTCGCGCGCAGCCGCGAACTGGGGCTCGGCCCGCGCGCCCTCGCGGACTTCGCCCGCCGCATCGGGCGGCCCGACTGGACCGCGGCGGCGGCCTTCCTGGACGAATACCTGGAGGTCAGCGATCTCCAAGGCGTCATCGACTACACCGAACTCGTCCACCGGGCCGCGCTGCTCGCCGAACGCCCCGAGACGCACCGGGAGCTGGCCGGGCGGTACGACGCCGTCTTCGTCGACGAGTATCAGGACACCGACCCGGCGCAGGTACGGCTCCTCCAGGCGCTGGCGGGGCAGGGCCGTACGCTGGTCGCCTTCGGCGACCCCGACCAGTCGATCTACGCCTTCCGCGGCGCCGACATCAACGGCATCCTCGACTTCCCCACCGACTTCCCGCCCCGCGACGCCAAGGCCGCCGCCGTCCGTGTCCTCACCGTCTCCCGCCGCGCCGGGGCCGAACTCCTGGACGCCACCCGGCGGCTCACCACCCGCATGCCGCTGCCCAAGCTGCCCGCCGCGGCCGTACGGCAGCACCGCGCGCTGCACGCCGTACGGTCCGACGGCGCGGTCGCTGTCCGCACGTATCCGACCTCCGGCGCGGAACTCGACGGCATCGCCGACACCCTGCGCCGCGCGCACCTCGAAGACGGCATCCCCTGGCACGACATGGCCGTCCTCCTGCGCTCCGCCTCGCCCCTCCCAGCCCTGCGCCGCGCCCTCACCACCTCCGGCGTCCCCGTCCACCTCGACGCCCCCGACATCCCCCTCCACGCCGAGCCCGCCGTCGCCCCCCTCCTCCTCGCCCTCCGCCTCGCAGCCGAGTCGGCTGCCCCTGAGCCCCCCACCCTCCCCGGCGCCCCGGGAACGCCCGACGGGGACGCGGACCCCGCCCAGCCGGGTGGGCCGGGAATCCCCGGCGGGGATGTGGACTCCGCTCGGCCTGGCGGCTTGGGAGCGCCCGGCGAGGACGCGGACGCCCTTCTGCCCGGTGGGCCCGGAACGCCCGGCGGAGGCGTGGACTCCGCTCGGCCGGACGGCCTGGGAGCGCCCGGCGAGGACGCGGACGGGCGGTCCGCCGACCCCGCTCTGCCGGGTAGGCCGGGAATCCCCGGCGGGGATGTGGACGCTGCTCTGCCCGGCGGCCCGGGAACGCCCGACGAGGACGCGGACCCCGCTCGGCCGGGTGGGCTGGGAGCGTCCGGCGAGGACGCGGACGGGCGGTCCGTCGGCCCCGCCCGGCCGGGTGGGTCCGGAATGCCCGGCGCGTCCTCGGCGTTGGCGGCCCGCCCCGCCGAGCCCGGCCGATCGTCGGCCCCCCTTTCCGCGCCAGCGCCGTTCGGCGGCCCGCAGGGGCGGGGTGAGGTCGCTGCTTCGTCGGCGGCACCCGACGGGTCTTCGCGGGGCGACGGGCGGGTGGTGGGGCGGGTGGTTGTTGGGGTGGAGGACGCCGTCGCGCTGCTGACGTCGCCGTTGGGGGGGATGGACGCCGCGGATCTGCGGCGGTTGGGGCGGGCGTTGCGGGAGGAGGAGCGGGCCGCGGGCCACGCGGTGCCGCGGGGGTCGGACGAGCTGATCGCGGAGGCGGTGGGGGAGCCGGAGCGGCTGGTGGCGCACGACCCGGCGTATGCGCGGGGGGCGCTGCGGGTGGGCGGGCTGCTGAGGGCCGCGCGGGACACGCTGGCAGGCGGTGGCACGGCGGAAGAGGCGCTGTGGGGCCTGTGGGACGGCTCGCCCTGGCCGGGGAGGCTGGAGCGGGCGGCGTTGCGGGGCGGGGCGGGCGGACGCCACGCCGACCGTGACCTGGACGCGGTGTGCGCGCTGTTCGAGACGGCGGCGCGGGCCGAGGAGCGCACCGGCGGCCGGGGCGCGCTGAACCTCATCGAGGAGCTGTCGGCGCACGACATCGTCGCCGACACGCTCGGCGGCCCGGCCGTACGCCCCGACGCCGTACGCCTGATGACCGCGCACCGGTCGAAGGGCCTGGAGTGGCGGCTCGTCGTGGTGGCCGGGGTGCAGGACGGCGTCTGGCCCGACCTGCGGCGGCGCGGCTCGCTGCTGGAGGCGGACCGGATCGGCACCGACGGCCTCGCGCCGCCGCTCAGCCAGGGCGCGCTCCTCGCGGAGGAACGGCGGCTGTTCTACGTGGCGGCCACCCGCGCCCGCGAGCGCCTGCTGGTCACGGCCGTGAAGTCGGCCAACGACGACGGCGACCAGCCCTCCCGCTTCCTGGCCGAGCTGGGCGTGCCCCCGCAGGACGTCACCCACCGCTCGCGCCGCCCGCTGGCCGTCGCGGCGCTCGTCGCCGAACTGCGCGCCACCACCGTCGACCCCGCCGCGTCCCCGGCCCTGCGCGACGCCGCCGCGCGCCGGCTGGCCAAGCTCGCGGCGCTCAACGACGACGGGTACGCGCTCGTGCCCGCCGCGCACCCCGACCGCTGGTGGGGCCTGTACGAGCCGACCCGCTCGACGGTCCCGCTGCGCGACCGCGACCAGCCCGTCGTCCTGTCCGGCAGCGCGCTCGACCAGCTCGCCAACACCTGCGCGCTCCAGTGGTTCCTCGGCCGTGAGGTCAAGGCGGAACCGCCGTCCACCGCCGCCCAGGGCTTCGGCAACGTCGTCCACGTCCTGGCCGACGAGGTCGCCTCGGGACGCGCCCCCGCCGACCTCGACGTCCTGATGGAACGGCTGGACTCGGTCTGGGACGCCCTCGCCTTCGACGCGCCGTGGAAGTCCCGGCAGGAGAAGGAGAACGCCCGCGCGGCCCTGGAGCGCTTCCTGCGCTGGCACGTCATGGAGCGCGGCCGTACCCCCGTCGCCACCGAGCACGGCTTCGACGTCACCTTGGAGGCGGGCGACGCCCGGGTACGGATCCGCGGCAGCATGGACCGCGTCGAGACCGACGCCGAGGGCAACGCGTACGTCGTCGACTTCAAGACCGGCCGCTCCAAGCCCACCGCGGCCGAGGTCACCCACCACCCGCAGCTCGCCGTCTACCAGCTCGCCGTGCGCGAAGGCGCCGTCGACCCGCTCTTCAACGACACCCGCCCGCCGTCCGGCGGCGCCGAGCTCGTCCAGCTCAGGCTCGGCGCGACGCGCAAGGAAGGCGGCGAGACCGTACCGGCCGTGCAGCGCCAGGAACCGCTGGCGGGGGAGTGGGCGCAGGAGCTGCTGGCCGAGGCCGCGGGCCGCGTCCTGGACGAGCGCTTCACCCCGTCCACCGGCCAGCACTGCGCCAACTGCGCCTTCCGGGCGGCCTGTACGGCGCGACCGGAGGGACGCCAGGTGGTGGAGTGAACGACGGCCGCGCCCCGGTGTGAGCGAAGGCCGTGCCGCAGAGTCAGCGACGGCCGCGCCCCGGTGTGGACGACCTCCGTGCCCCGGTGTGAGCGACGGCCGCCGTACGGGCCGCCCAGCGTGCGGACGGCGGTGTCGTACGGATCGCGGAATGAGGGGTTCCGCCGCCACGGCTGTCGGCGGAGCCGGATAGCCTCACCCGAGTGGCAACCCCCCTCACCGACCCCGAGCAGCTCAAGGAGCTGCTGGGCATCCCGTTCACCCCGGAGCAGATGGCGTGCGTCACCGCACCCCTCGCGCCGGGCGTGATCGTGGCCGGGGCCGGGTCCGGGAAGACGACGGTGATGGCCGCGCGGGTGGTGTGGCTGACCGGCACCGGACAGGTGGCGCCCGAGCAGGTGCTGGGCCTGACCTTCACCAACAAGGCGGCGGGCGAGCTGTCCGAGCGGGTCCGCAGAGCCCTCGCGCGGGCCGGGATCACCGACCCCGACCCGGACCCGGCGGCGGAGGGCGACCCCGAACACCCGCCGGGCGACCCGCAGATCGCCACGTACCACTCCTTCGCCGGGCAGCTCCTGAAGGACCACGGGATGCGGATCGGCCTGGAGCCCGGCGCGCGGCTGCTCGCCGACGCCACCCGCTACCAGCTCGCCGCGAAGGTGCTGCGCCGCGCGCCGGGACCGTATCCGGCGCTCACCAAGGGCCTGCCCGCACTCGTCGGCGACCTGCTGGCGCTGGAAGGCGAACTGGCCGAGCACCTGGTGCCGGTCGAGCGGCTGACGGCGTACGACACGCGCCTGGCCGAGGAGCTGGCCGACATCGACCCGGCCACGCGCGGCTACGCCTGGGCGCGCGAGGTGAAACAGGCGGTACGCGCCCGGCTCGACCTCGCCGGGCTCGCCGCCGACTACCGGGCCGAGAAGCGCTCCCGCGACCTGCTGGACTTCGGCGACCAGATCGCGCTGTCCGCGACGCTCGCGCAGGACAGGGCCGAGGTCGGCGCGATCCTGCGCGACCAGTACCGAGTGGTGCTGCTCGACGAGTACCAGGACACCTCCGTCGCCCAGCGGCTGCTGCTCGCCGGGCTGTTCGGCGGCGGCACCGGGCACGCCGTCACCGCCGTCGGCGACCCCTGCCAGGCCATCTACGGCTGGCGCGGCGCCTCCGTGGCCAACCTCGACGACTTCCCCCGGCACTTCGCCCACGCCGACGGCCGCCCCGCCGACCGCTACTCGCTCAGCGAGAACCGCCGCTCCGGCGGGCGCCTGCTCGACCTCGCCAACACCCTCGCCGTCGAACTGCGCGCCCGCCACGAAGGCGTCGAGGCCCTGCGGCCCGCCCCCGGCGCCGAACGCGACGGGCTGGTGCGCTGCGCCCTGCTGCCCACCCAGGACGACGAGACGGCCTGGCTCGCCGACTCCATCGCCCACCTGGTGCGCACCGGCACCCCCGCGGGCGAGATCGCCGTCCTGTGCCGTACGGCCGCGCACTTCGCCGACTTCCACGCCGCGCTCGTCGCCCGCGACATCCCCGTCGAGGTCGTCGGCCTGTCGGGGCTGCTGCACCTGCCCGAGGTCGCCGACCTCGTCGCCGTCTGCGAAGTCCTGCACGACCCCACCGCGAACGCCGCCCTCGTCCGCCTCCTCACCGGCCCCCGCTGGCGGATCGGCCCCCGCGACCTGGCCCTCCTCGGCCGCCGCGCCCGGCAGCTCGTGCGGTACGGGGCCGCGGGGGACGGGCGCGATCCGCTGGCGGCGGCCGTCGAGGGCGTCGACCCGGCGGAGGTGATCTCGCTGGCGGACGCGCTGGAGACATTCCTCGAATCGGCGTCCCCGGGGTCCGACGGGAGCGACGGCCCGGACGACGACCTGCCGTTCTCGCCCGAGGCACGGGTCCGCTTCGCCCGGATCGCCGCGGAGATAAGGGATCTGCGGCGCGCGCTCGCCGACCCGCTGATGGACGTGCTCCACCGGGTCCTGGCCGTTACCGGCCTCGAAGTCGAGCTGTCCGCGTCCCCGCACGCGCTCGCCGCCCGCCGCCGCGAGACCCTGCACGCCTTCCTCGACATCGCCGCGGGCTTCGCCGCCCTCGACGGCGAGGCCACGCTGCTGGCCTTCCTCGGCTTCCTGCACACCGCCATCCAGTACGAGAAGGGCCTCGACAGCTCGCTGCCCGGCGGCGAGAACACCGTCAAGGTGCTCACCGCCCACAAGTCCAAGGGCCTGGAGTGGGACGTCGTGGCCGTGCCGGGCCTGGTCGCCAAGGGCTTCCCGAGCGAACGCGGACGCGAACTGTGGCCCGCCAACGCGAAAGTGCTGCCGCACGGGCTGCGCGGCGACGCGGCCACCCTCCCGGACGTGGCCGAATGGAGCCGCGCCGGGCTCGACGGCTTCCGCGCGGCCATGAAGGAACACCAGCGCGTGGAGGAGCTGCGCCTCGGCTACGTCACCTTCACCCGCCCGCGCTCCCTGCTGCTGGGCTCCGGCCACCGCTGGGGCCCCACCCAGAAGAAGCCGTTCGAGCCGTCCGCCTTCCTCGACGCCCTGCGCACCCACTGCGAGGCGGGCCACGGCGAGATCGAGCACTGGGCGGAGCCCCCGGCCGCGGACGAGCAGAATCCCGCCCTCGCCGCCCCCGTCGAGCCCCCCTGGCCGCTGCCCCTCGACCCGACCGCCCTGGAACGGCGGCGCCGGGCGGCGAAGACCGTCCTCACCTACCTGGAGTCCGGCGCGGGCCCCGACCCCGGCGCGGATTCCCCGGCGCCGCTGCCGTACGAGCCGACGTACGAGCCGTCGTACGAGCCGGACGATCAGCCGGACGACGAGCCGCCGTACGACGACGTGGGTGACATGGGCGACGTGGGTGACGTGGACGACGTCGCGGACTGGGACGCGCTCCCCACCCAGCGCCCGCCGGTACGGGAGCCTGACGGCGTACGCGAGGACGTACCGGCGCGCGGCCCCGTGGCGCAGGACGCACCCGTACGTGAACCGGCACGAGACGGTGAACCCGCACGGGACGCTGAACCCGGTCTCGTAGCGGAAGAGGCGCGGCTGGTGGCGTCCTGGGACCGGGACCTCGACGCGCTCGCCGACGAGCTGCGGCGGGCGCGGGCGGGCGTACGGGACGTGCCGCTGCCCGCCGCGCTCACCGCGACGCAGCTGCTGCGGCTGGCCGCCGACCCCGACGGTCTCGCCCGCGACCTGGCCCGGCCCATGCCGCGCCCCCCGGCGCCCGCCGCCCGGCGCGGCACCCGCTTCCACGCGTGGGTCGAGTCGCGGTTCGACGCCCGCCCGCTCTTCGGGCCCGAAGACCTCCCCGGCATCGAGGGCGACGACGACATCGCCGACGAACGCGACCTCGCCGCGCTCAAGGACGCCTTCCTGCGCGGTCCGTACGCCGACCGCACCCCGTACCGGGTCGAATTCCCCTTCCACCTGGTCCTGGCGGGCCGCGTGATCCGCGGCCGGATGGACGCGGTGTACCGGGACGGCGACCGCTACGAGATCCTCGACTGGAAGACCGGCCGCGCCACCGACGCCGACCCCCTCCAGCTCGCCGTCTACCGCCTGGCCTGGTCGGAGCACCAGGGCGTCCCGCTCGACCGCGTCACCGCCGCCTTCCTCCACATCCGCACGGCGACGGTCATCCGGCCGCCGGACCTGCCGGACCGGGAGGGTCTTGAGCGGCTGCTGGGCCCGACCGCGGGAAAGCGGGGCCCGACCGCGTAAATCGGGACCACCCCCGCCAAGCTAGGCTGCACGTATGTGCACGACCACCGGGAGTTGAAAGCAGCCTTGACCGGATTCGACGCTATGTCGCAACCGCTCGCCCTCACCCACGAGGGCGTCGACCGAGCCGCGCACCACCGCCTGGACGAGGCGTGGCTGGCCGCTGCCTGGAGCCACCCGACAACCCGCGTCTTCGTCGTCTCCGGCGGCCAGGTGCTGGTCGAGGACGGGCCCGACGGGCGTACGGCCCTGGTGATGACCCCCGCCTTCGACGCCCCGGAAACCGAGACGCACCGCTACTTCCTGGGCACGGCCCCGGACGGCGTGCGCTACTTCGCGCTCCAGAAGGACACCCTTCCCGGCCGGATGGACGAGGAGGCGCGTCCCGCGGGGCTGCGCGAGGTCGGCGGGCTGCTGTCGCCGCTGGAAGCCGGACTCATGGTGCACGCGGTGGCGCTGGAGAACTGGCAGCGGATGCACCGCTTCTGCTCCCGCTGCGGCGAGCGCACCGTCATCGCCGCCGCGGGCCACATCCGCCGCTGCCCCGCCTGCGGCGCCGAGCACTACCCGCGTACGGACCCGGCCGTGATCATGCTGGTCACCGACGAGGAGGACCGCGCCCTGCTCGGCCGCCAGGTCCACTGGCCCGAAGGCCGCTTCTCGACCCTCGCGGGCTTCGTGGAGCCCGGTGAGTCCATCGAGCAGTCCGTACGCCGCGAGGTCTTCGAGGAGGCGGGCGTCGTCGTCGGCGACGTCGAGTACGTCGCCAGCCAGCCCTGGCCCTTCCCCTCCAGCCTCATGCTGGGCTTCAACGCCCACGCCACCTCGTCGAAGATCACCGTCGACGGCGAGGAGATCCACGAGGCCCGCTGGTTCTCCCGCGAGGACCTGCGCGCCGCCTTCGAGTCCGGCGAAGTGCTGCCGCCCTTCGGCATCTCCATCGCCGCCCGGCTCATCGAGCTGTGGTACGGCAAGCCCCTGCCCCGCCCCGGCACCAACGCCTGAGCCCGCCGTGCCTCGCGGCGACGACGGGCTCGTACGTACGGTGCGGGTCAGGCGCCGATCTTCTGCTTCACCTGCGCCAGCGACGGGTTGGTGAGGGTGGAGCCGTCGGGGAACAGCACGGTCGGCACCGTCTGGTTGCCGCCGTTCGCCTTCTCCACGAACTTCGCCGACTCCGCGTCCTCCTCGATGTTCACCTCGGTGTACGCGATGCCCTCGCGGTCCATCTGGCTCTTCAGCCGACGGCAGTAGCCACACCAGGTGGTGCTGTACATGGTCACGGTGCCCGACATCGCTTCTCGCTCCTCGTCGCCTGCGGGTGAAGGGGGTTCTGCGCCAGTAGAACACCGCGGCGGGAGTGGGCATTCCGGGGGGCGGCCGGTCGGCCGCGAGGGGGTTACGGGGCGGCTTGCGGGTGCGGGTCCAGGGGCAGGTACCGGGGCAGGTACCGGCGTGGGTTCCGGTGCGAGGTTCGCGGCGGGTTTCGCGTGCGGCTGTGGATAACTTCGCCGGGGTGTCGGTCGGACCTGGCAGAGTGGCGGGGTGACTGCGACAACCCACGAATCGCTCTTTCCCGCGCAACCCGACTCCGCGGACGCGGTGCTCGCCGGACTCGACCCCGAGCAGCGCGCCGTCGCGACGGCGCTGCACGGGCCGGTGTGCGTGCTGGCGGGGGCCGGTACGGGCAAGACCCGGGCGATCACGCACCGGATCGCGTACGGGGTGCGGGCCGGAATCCTGCAACCCGCGAGCGTGCTCGCGGTGACCTTCACCGCGCGGGCGGCGGGGGAGATGCGGGGGCGGCTGCGGCAGCTCGGCGCGGGCGGTGTGCAGGCACGGACGTTCCACTCCGCGGCGCTGCGGCAGCTCCAATACTTCTGGCCGCGGGCGATCGGCGGGGAGATCCCGCGGCTGGTGGAGCGCAAGGTGCAACTGGTGGCGGAGGCGGGAGCCCGCTGCCGGATCAGGCTGGACCGCAACGAACTGCGCGATGTCACCGGCGAGATCGAGTGGTGCAAGGTCACGCAGACGGTGCCGGAGGAGTACGCGGCCGCGGCGGCCAAGACCGGCCGTGACGTGCCGCGCGACCCGGCCGAGGTGGCGAAGATCTACACCACGTACGAACAGCTCAAGCGGGACCGCGGGGTGATCGACTTCGAGGACGTGCTGCTGCTGACCGTCGGGGTGCTCCAGGACCGGCCGGACGTGGCGGACACCGTGCGGTCGCAGTACCAGCACTTCGTGGTGGACGAGTACCAGGACGTCAGCCCGCTCCAGCAGCGGCTGCTGGAGCTGTGGCTCGGCGGCCGGGACGACCTGTGCGTGGTCGGCGACGCCTCGCAGACCATCTACTCCTTCACCGGCGCCACCCCCGACTTCCTGCTCGGCTTCCGCTCCCGGCACCCCGACGCGACCGTGGTCAAGCTGGTCCGCGACTACCGCTCCACCCCCCAGGTCGTCGGCCTCGCCAACGGCCTGCTCGGCAAGGCCCGCGGCCAGGCCGCCGCCCACCGGCTGGAACTCATCTCGCAGCGCGAGGCCGGACCCGAGCCGGTGTATTCCGAGTACGCGGACGAACCCGCGGAGGCCGAGGGCGCCGCGCGCCGAATCAAGGAGCTGATCGCCTCCGGCGTACGCCCCAGCGAGATCGCCGTCCTCTACCGGATCAACGCCCAGTCCGAGGTCTACGAACAGGCGCTGGCCGACGCCGGGGTGCCGTACCAGCTCCGCGGCGCGGAACGCTTCTTCGAACGGCCGGAGGTGCGCGAGGCCGGGCTGCTGCTGCGCGGCGCCGCCCGCGCGTCCACCGACCCGGAAGAGGCCGACAACACCGTGCCGCAGCAGGTGCGCGCGGTGCTCAGCTCCCGCGGCTGGGCCTCAGAGCCGCCGGCCGGCTCCGGGGCGGTACGGGACCGCTGGGAGTCGCTGGCCGCGCTGGTCCGGCTGTCGGAGGACTTCGCGGCGGCCCGGCGGGACGCCACCCTCTCGGACTTCGTCGCGGAGCTGGACGAGCGGGCCAACGCGCAGCACGCCCCGACCGTCGAGGGCGTCACGCTCGGCTCGCTGCACGCCGCCAAGGGCCTGGAGTGGGACGCGGTCTTCCTGGTCGGCCTCACCGAGGGCACGCTGCCGATCACCTACGCCAAGACCGACGAGCAGGTCGAGGAGGAGCGGCGGCTGCTGTACGTCGGGGTGACCAGGGCCCGGCTGCACCTGTCGCTGTCCTGGGCGCTGTCCCGCTCACCCGGCGGGCGCGGCGGGCGCAGGCCCTCGCGCTTCCTGGACGGGCTGCGCCCCGGCTCCGCGCCGCGCGGCGCACGCGGCGCGGGCGCGGGCGGCAGCGGCGGCGCGGAGCGCGGCTCCGGCGGTCGCAAGCGGCGCGGCCCGGTGCTGTGCCGGGTCTGCGGCCGGACGCTGTCCGAGGCGGGCGAGATCAAACTGATGCGCTGCGAGGACTGCCCCTCGGATCTCGACGAGGCGCTGTACGAACGGCTGCGCGAGTGGCGGATGGAACAGGCCAAGGCGCTCGGCCAGCCCGCGTACTGCGTCTTCACCGACAAGACGCTGCTGGCCATCGCCGAGGTCAGGCCGGGCGGCGAGGCGGAGTTGTCGCAGATCGCGGGGGTCGGCGCGCGGAAACTCGACAAGTTCGGCGCGGACGTTCTGGCGCTGTGCGCGGGGGAGGAACCGGGCGGAAACGAGGCCGCCGAAGGATCTTCCGAAGAAACTGAAGAAGAGGCGGAAAAATAGTTTGCGCATCCCGAGGAAGTCCCCATAGCCTTCGGGAGCACGGTCGAGAGCGGCTCTTCCAAGAGCGGGTCTGATCGTGATGTACTAGCAGTCCGTTCCATCCGCACTACGACGCCGAGAGGAGGCGAGCCCAATGATCAGCATCATGACCACCGTGAAAATGACCGATCGTTCGGTCGTCGCCACCTGCCCGCTCGGCGTTTCGCCGCGTGCCACCCGTCTGTCCTCCGCCCTGCTCCCGGTTCTGCCGATCCGTGAGCGGAACGAGCGACCGATGCAGGCGCCCGCGGCAGCGGTAGCGGCGAAGGTTCTGGCGCATGCCTCTGCCTTCGCGGCGGCGGCCAACGGCGCCGGCGCTGGTACCGCCAAGGCTGCGATCGAGGCCAAGGGTGCTATCGACGGCTTCGCCAGCGGCGGCTTCGCCAATGGCAATGGACAGCAGAAGACGCAGCAGTACGGCAAGTGGGCCTTCCGCGGGCTCGAACCCTGGAGTGATCCAGCCTGATAACGCATCAGGTCGGCGCCTCAGGGCCGCGGAATCCCAGACCGGGATCCGCGGCCCTTCTGTTTTCTCTCCAGACAGAAAGCCTGTTCCGCAGGACAGGCAGAAACAGAAAACCGGCCCACCGGCCGGACCGACAGACGAGGAACGAACCAACCGTGCCTACCGCCCAGCACGCCCCGTCCGGACCCCAGCCCGACCTGAACCGCTCGCCCGCAGAAGCACACCACGACCCGGAGACTCCCTTGCTGCCCCTCACCGAGCTCGACGACGAGATCGAGCGACTCGGCGTGCCCGTCCCGTGCCGCACCTACGACCCGGAGGTCTTCTTCGCCGAGTCGCCGGCGGACGTCGAGTACGCGAAGTCCCTGTGCCAGACCTGTCCCGTCCGTGAGGCCTGCCTCGCCGGGGCCAAGGACCGCCGCGAGCCCTGGGGTGTCTGGGGCGGCGAGCTGTTCATCCAGGGTGTAGTCGTGCCCCGCAAGCGGCCCCGTGGCCGTCCGCGCAAGGACGCGGTCGCGGTATGACCGCCAGGAGGACCCGGCCGACCCGGAACGTCAGGAAGGCCCGCACCACCCGAAGCGCCACCACGGCGCATCTGCCCGGAACGATTGACCGCCCACTCACGCTCGACCCGAAGAATCAGGCCCCGATGAACCCCACACTCACCGAGATCCCCGCAGCCCGTACTTCCGACGCCCCCGCGTCGTACCAGAACAGGAACCTCGAAATGCAACTCATGCCAGAAGCACTGGCGCGTGCCCATATGCAACAGCGCCTGTACGAGGCCGAACACGAACGAAGGTCCGTGCGGCTGCTCGCCGCCCGCCGACTCCAGCGCCGTGCCGAACGCGCCTCGCTCCGTGCCCGCCGGGCACTGGCGATGGCCGTCATGCAGTAACCAGTCAGGCAGTTACCAACTTTTGACGCGGGGCCGGTCCGAAAGGACCGGCCCCGCGGTGCGTTACGGCGACAAACGCGGCGCATGCGGAGGTATCGTCAACCAGTGGATCAGAAGAACTCTCAGACCACGACCACGACCACGTGCGCCCGCTGCGGCGAGACCCACGATGGCCTGCCGCTGACGTGGACCTGCTCCGTCGAGAACGGACACCGCGTGTACTTCTGCGTCACGTGCGCGCGCCAGCACCTCCGCAGCATCGAGAGCCGCCTCGACTCCGCGTGGTGGTAGCGCGGCTCCCAACCGCCGGCCGCCCAGCCGCCCGGCCGCCCCAGCACCCAGCCTTCAGCGCTGGCCGTCCGCCGCCGCCCGGCGTCCGTGCCCGCTCAGGCCGACTCCGCCGTGCCCTCGGGGTCGAAGCCGGGGAGCCACGCGTTGAGCTCGTCGCGGAGCCGGACCGTCGCGCCGAGCTGGCACAGCACCCCGACGGTGCTGAGGGTGACGCGGTGGATCAGCAGATAGGAGGGCGGCAGATTGAGCTGCTTGCCGAGCTGGTGCGCGGGTGAGCGCGGGTCGGCGATCCGGGCCGCCTGAGCGCGCATCCACGCCCGGTCGAAGGTGAACTCCTCGCGCCCGGCCGGCTCGATGATCGGCCGCAGATAGTCCAGCACGGCCTCGGCGTCCAGCTTGATCGTCGGCTTCACGAAACCCTCCTGGCGGAGCATCGCGTAGACCTCGTCGGCGTCGCTCTCCAGGGCCAGCCGCAGGGCGGTGCCGATCGGCAGCGGCAGCCCCTCCGGCAGCCGGTCGACGGTGCCGAAGTCCAGCACGCCCAGCCGCCAGCCCTCGGCGGGCCCGTCGTCGACCAGCAGCCGGAAATTCCCCGGATGCGGATCGGCGTGCAGCAGCCCGGTGCGGGCGGGCCCGGCGAACAGGAAGTGCGCCAAGAGCTGCCCCGCGCGGTCCCGCATCTCCTGACTGCCCCCGGAGATCACCTCCGACATCGGCACGCCGTCCATCCACTCGGTGACCAGCACCTCGTCGGCCTGGTGCACCACATCCGGCACGTGGACATCCGGGTCCTCGGCGAACTCCTCCGCGTGCGCGTGCTGCGCCCTGGCCTCCAGGGCGTAGTCCAGCTCCTCCTCGACCCGCTCGCGCAACTCCACCAGCAGCGGCTTCACGTCCACCCCCGGCACCAGCGGCCCGAACAGCCGTGCCACCCGGCCCAGTTGCGTCAAGTCGGACAGCAGCGCGTCGCCCGCCCCCGGATACTGGACCTTCACCGCCACCTTGCGCCCGTCGCTCCACACCGCCCGGTGCACCTGGCCGATCGACGCGGCGGCGGCCGGGGTGTCCTCGAATTCGCTGAACAGTGAGCGCCAGTCCTTGCCCAGCCGCTCCGCCAGCACCTTGTGCACGGTGCGGGCGGGCATCGGCGGGGCGGCCTCCTGGAGCTTGGTGAGCGCCGCCCGGTAGGGCCCGGCGATGTCCTCCGGCAGCGCCGACTCGAAGACCGACAGGGCCTGGCCGAACTTCATGGCCCCGCCCTTCAGCTCGCCGAGCACCTTGAAGAGCTGTTCCGCGGTCCGCTCCTGCAACTCGGTCGCGACCTCGTCGGCCGGTCTGCCCCCCAGCCGCTTTCCCAGTCCGAGCGTGGCCCGTCCGGCGAACCCGAGAGGGAGCGCCGCCAGCTTCGCGGTACGGGTCACAGCCTTGCGCGGAAGATCAGACATGCGCCCCTCATTTCCCGTCGGTCACATGGCCATTGTGCCCCCCGCCACCGGCGCCCCGTCCCAGCGAGCACCGGTTGTCGTCGGCTCCGCCGCTTTGCCCCCGTCTGCGTCGCCCCAGGTGTCCCGGCCGTCCCGCGCCCCGCGGGCGGTCCCGGCACCGCACCCGCAGCGGCTGTCACCGGGCAGCGCCCTGACCTTGGTGGTGAGCCGGGACAGCGACATCTCCACCCGGCCGCCTACCCCCGGCGCGACCCGTCCATCCAGGTGCGCCAGCACGTGTCCGGCCGCCAGCCCGGCCACCGAGGTGGCCAGCGCGATGTCGCAGGCGGGCACCGCGGGCTGCCGCCCCGATCTGAGCTGGGCCAGCATCCGGGGCCAGGCCGGGTCCTCGTCGGCCAGCCGCAGCCCCAGGCACTCCCCGCACGCCGTCCGCCCCGGCAGCACCAGCGGACCGACCACGCCCGTCCCCTCGACCACACCCGTGTAGAGATGCGGCACCCCGGAGGCGACCAGCCGCCGGGACTCGCCCGGATCCGGTGCCCAGGCGTCCAGCCCGTCCCTCGGCGCGATCACCACCACCGTGGCGCCGGGTCTGCCGCGCTCGCCCGGCGTCGTACGCGGACCCGGCGCCGCCCGCCGTACCGCGCCACGGGCCGCCGCGTCCCGCCGGTCCCCGATGTGGTCGGCCGGGATGCCGCAGGGGCCGGTGTCCCACGGCTCGACGCGCCCACTGTCCAGCACGTCCACCGAGCCCACCCCGGCCGCCGACAGCACCGAGGCCACGGCGGCGCCGACCCGCCCGGCCCCGTGCACCCGCACCCGTGCCGCCCTGCGGTGCCGTATCCGGCCCGCCGCCCCGCCGGGACCCGGGTGGACCACCGAGAGTGCCGCCAGATCGGGTCTGAGCCGGTCCAGGGCCGCCGCCCGGTGCCGTACCGCCTCCGCCAGCGCGCCGTGCGCCGCCGCGTCGTCCAGCACGCCGCCCTCGGCGAGCAGCCCCAGCAGCCGTCTGACCTGAGCGGGCCCGAGGCCCAGCGCACCCGCGTCACGGGTCAGCGTGTCGGCGCCGCGCGTGCCGTCGAGCAGGTCGAGAAAACCGGCCGCCGCGCCGTCGACCGGCTCCAGCACCACCGCGTGCGCCGGGTCCACCCCGAACTGCACGCTCTCCCTGTCCCGCCAACTGCGGCGCAGCGCGCTCTTGAGCATGGGACGCATGACCGTCACCCCCGTCCATCCGTTCACTCGATCCACCGGGAGGTCCACCAGGACGTCCACCAGGACGTCCGCAAGAAGGTCCACCGGGAGAGCCGCCCACCGGCCAGCCCGTCCCGTCCATCCGGCCCGCCCGGCGAAATTCCCCATTCCGACTTCCCTCGTCACTCTCCGTAAGCGACAGAACTCAGCATGCCATTTCCCGGCGAAACTCCCGGAGAGTTATCCACAGGTTGTGGGGGATAGTCGTTCAATATGCGTATGAAGCGAGGTGATTCCCATGCGAACCGGCCGGGAGACGGGACTTCCCGGACACGCAGCGGGTAACGTCGAAGGCGTGTCCGCCGATCCAGCGCGTAGCCTCTCCAGCCAGCCCGCAAGCGGCCTACGGACCAATGCGGTGGAAGTGCGCCGCAGTGCCCGCAGGCGCCGAACGGTTTCGGCATATCGCGACGGCGACCGAACTGTCGTGCTGATTCCGGCCCGAATGTCGGCGGCCGAGGAGCAGCGCTGGGTGACCACGATGCTGGAGAAGCTGGCGGCGCAGGAGAGCCGCCGGATGCCCGGCGACGACGAGCTGGCCGCCCGCGCGGAACGGCTGTCCGAGCAGTATCTGCTCGGCCGGGCCGTGCCCGACACGGTCCGCTGGGTCACCAACCAGAATTCCCGCTGGGGCTCGTGCACGCCCTCCGAGGGCAGCATCCGCCTGTCGCACCGCCTCCAGGGGATGCCCGAGTACGTCATCGACTACGTGCTGCTGCACGAGCTGGCGCACCTGCTCGTGCCGGGACACGGCCCGAGCTTCTGGCGACTGCTGGAGAGCTATCCGCGCACCGAGCGCGCCCGCGGCTTCCTGGAGGGCGTCGTGGCGGCCGACCGGCTGCCGCATCCGCCCGGTTCCCGCGAGGAATAGCCGCTGTCGGCACGACCGGTTAGCCTGTCGCCACGTCGGCGCGGCAGCACAAGCGCCGCATCGCGAGCGCAGCAATGAGGGGATGGGGGACGGTCGTATCCATGGCCAGGGAATTCCAGCGTGGCCACAAGGCCAAGATCAGTGATCTGACGGCGGGGACGGATCTGTATGTCGGTGTACAGATCTCCGGCCCCGGCCTGACCTTCGACATCAGTTGTTTCGGGCTCGACGACAAGGAACAACTGTCGGACGACCGTTACTTCATCTTCTTCAACCAGCCCAAGTCGCCCGAGGAGTCGATCCAGCTCCTCGGCGCCCAGTCCGGCGACACCGAGTCCTTCCGTGTCACTCTCGACCGCATACCGGCGAACGTGCACAAGCTGGCCTTCACCGCGACGATCGACGGCAACGGGCAGATGTCGCAGGTCGCCCCCGGTTATCTGCGGCTCGTCGCGGGCGGTGAGGAAGTCGCGCGGTACGCCTTCACCGGCGCGGAATTCACCACCGAACGCGCCGTGATGGTCGCGGACATCTATCTCAAGGACGTGTGGCGTTTCGCCGCCGTCGGCCAGGGCTTCGACGGCGGGCTCGACGCGCTGCTGCGGAATTTCGGCGGCGAGGTCGCCGAGGACGAGCCCGCGGCGCCCGAGCAGGCCGCGGCTCCCGGTTTCGCGCCGCCCGGCGCCGTACCCGGCTTCGCACCCCCGCCCGGCCCCGCGGCGGCCCCCGCTCCGGCCTTCGGAGCACCCGCGCCGGCCGCCCCCGTACCGCCCCCGGCTCCCGCGCCCGCCTTCGGCGCGCCTCCCGGCCCGCCCGCCGCGCCCGCGCCCCAGGGCTTCGCGCCGCCGCCCGGCAACCCCGGCCTCCACCAGGCGCCCACCATGGTCGCGCCCCTGACCGCGCCGCCCGGCCAGGCCCCGCCGGGACAGCCGCCCTTCGGCCAGGTCCCGCCGCCCGGCGCGCCCCCCGCCGCCCCCGGATTCGGCGGTCAGCCGCCCTTCGGCCAGGTGCCGGGCCAGCCGGGTCCCCCCGGCCCGCCCGGCGGCGGCTACGCGGCCCCCGCCGTCCCCGCGCAGAACGCGGGCCTCGCCGCCGCCATGCAGAAGTACCGCGAGACGCCCACCGGCCAGCGCTGGACGCAGCAGAATCCGAAGATGATGCGCGCCGACCTCGGCCAGGGCGGCGGCCAGCCGGTCCTCGCCCGGCAGGGCAGCATGGTGCTCTACCAGGGCAAAGTCGATTTCGGCTACAAGGGTGCCGGTTTCACCGGCCGCATCGTCGGCAACGCCACGGGCCAGGAGATGCAGCTCATGCGCTGCACCGGCGGCGGCCAGGTCTTCTTCGCGGAGAACGCCGCCTATCTGCACCCCATCGAGCTCCAGGGCGACGCCATCTGCGTCTCGGCGGAGAATGTGCTGGCCTTCGACGAATCCCTCCAGCACGAGGTGCGCAGGATCGAGGGCCACGGCATCCCCGGCGGCGCCCTGTTCACCATGCAGTTCCAGGGCACCGGCACGGTCATCGTGAAGACGCACGGCACCCCCGTGGTGCTGCCCGTCACCCCGACCACCTACGCGGACAGCAACGCGATCGTCGCCTGGTCGGCCGCCTCACAGGTGATCGTCTCCAGCCAGGTACGGCTGCGCAGGACCGCGTATCCCGGCCACAGCGGCGAGACCGTGAACCTCCAGTTCCGCGGCGCCCCCGGTAATTTCATCGTCGTCCAGCCCTACGAGGTGTGACCCGCCATGGACCAGCAGATGATCGCGGGCTACGCACCGGCACCGGTGGCCGCCCGGATGGAGAACCACGGCTCGTCGATGCTCAAGGTCGCCATGGTGACCGGCCAGGACCTCTTCGCGCGCACCGGCTCGATGGTCGCCTACGAGGGCTTCGTGCAGTACGAGCCCAACCCGCCCGCCGTACGGCAGATGGCCTCGGCCTGGCTGACCGGCGAGAGCGCCCCGCTGATGAAATGCAGCGGTGACGGCCTGCTCTACCTCGCCGACTACGGCGCCGACGTGGTCTGTCTCAATCTCAACAACGAGTCGGTCTCCGTCAACGGCACGAATCTGCTCGCCTTCGACGCGCACCTCACCTGGGGTGTCGAGCGGGTCAAGGGGCTGGCCAAATTCGCCGGTCAGGGCCTGTTCAACGTCGGGGTCAGCGGTCAGGGCTGGGTCGCGGTGACCTCCCGCGGCACGCCGATCGTGGTCGACTGCGGCAGCGGCGCCGACGAGACCTACGTCGACCCGGACGCGCTCGTCGCCTGGTCGTCGGGGCTGAAGATGAAGGCCAAGCGCAGCTTCAGGGCCGGGGCGCTGATCGGCCGCGGCAGCGGGGAGGCCTTCCAGATCGCCTTCTCCGGCCAGGGCTTCGTGGTCGTCCAGCCCAGCGAGGACAGCACTGACCGTCTCCGGATCCGGGGCTGAGGGGGAGCGACACCATCATGCAGAGCCCGCTTTTCGCATTCACCGAGGTCCAGAACCAGGACCACTACACCCTGCAGAATTCCTACCTCCTGCGGGTCCGCCTCGACGGCAACACCGGCCCCGACTGCCTGGCCCGCAAGGGCTCGATGGTCGCCTACCAGGGCATGATCGAATTCGACGGCGAGTACCAGTCGCAGGGCCAGCGCGGCGCCCGCCGCCACACCGGCGAGGGCCTCGACCTGATGCGCTGCTCCGGGCAGGGCACCGTCTACCTCGCCAACCTCGCCCAGCAGATCCACATCCTGGACGTCGACCACGAGGGCCTGACCGTCGACAGCGCGTACGTCCTCGCGCTCGACTCCGGGCTGCACTGGGACGTGATCGCGGTCGACAGCCAGTTCGGCCTGTCCGGCACGGGCGCGTACAACCTCAACATCTCGGGGCAGGGCAAGGTCGCCCTGATGACGTCGGGCAAGCCGCTGCTGATGCCGGTCACGCCCGACAAGTACGTGTCCTGCGACGCGGACGCCGTCGTCGCCTGGTCGACCAGCCTGCGCGTCCAGATGCAGGCGCAGACCAGCAGCTCCTCCGTCTTCCGCCGCCGCGGCAACACCGGCGAGGGCTGGGAGCTGAACTTCGTCGGCCAGGGATACGTCCTGGTCCAGCCCAGCGAGCTGATGCCGCCGCAGAACGCGGTGATCGGCCAGGGCGTACGCGCCCAGTACGGCATGGGCCCGCAGGGCCACGGTCAGAACCAGGGCAACATCTGGTCCAACTGACCTCGCCGCACGAGAGCCGCCGACCTCGTCGTACGAAGGCCGTGAAAAGCCGCACAAAAGAGGTGGGGGGTCGGGGGACGCGGGCTTTAAGGGCCACCCCCTTCCGCCCACGTTCGGGAATTCCCTTTCACTCGCGTCTCCCTCCCCCCCACATCTCTGTA